>NZ_CEZBFX010000054.1:0-31328 GCF_982964205.1 Roseofilum sp.
AAAGGCTCTATCCCTTATACAGTCTACTCTTTAGCTCCCTTGTCACCCCTTGAGGTTTTTAGCGTTCAAACCTCAGAAGAGCGATACATTAGAGAGATGATATTTGGTCATCGAAGAAGACGAACTTATTGGCAAATAACTACGGACACTTCTACCCTGCCCGAAAACTCAACGTCTTGGGTGATGACTAACATTCAAGAAACAAGAAACCAAATGAAAAAGACGATGGGGAACCTTTATGGTATGAGAACCTGGGTCGAATATGCATTTAGACAATGTAAGCAAGAATTAGGGTGGACAGATTATAGATTAACTCAATATGCCCAGATTGAAAAATGGTGGGAGATGATCATGAGTGCTGATCTAATGATTAGTTTGAATAGTCAACCATTTTGGTGATTAAATAATTCAGAATCCCAGAAGATAAAAAGTGCTAAAGTTCAAGGAGATTGTTCGGTTCCCTCACAGTGGGATCGCTCTGGCAGTTGGAAAAGTATCTTGAAGAATTTTCGTTTACTGATTCAGCCGACCCTTCTGTTCTGGTCAATTGTTCCGTGGTTATACTATTTCTCCATGATATTGCGCTTAATGAATACTCTCAGACAATTACCTCAATAGAAATCATGAGTGGCAAAATTAAAGAGAAATGGTATAAAGGAGCCAAAAGGATTTAATAGTTAGGGAGAAATTCAGGAATGGTTGTCGGAAAAACACGGGGAGAAAGTCAATTATAAAACGCTTCATAAGACGGTGAGGTATAAATTAGGAGGAAAATTAAAAACGCCTCGTCCGAGGAGTGTAAATCAGCATAAGGAAGCAGAAGAAACCTTTAAAAAAAAATCAAATTCGCCTTAAATGTATTGTATAAGCTATGGGGAAAAGGGGAAAAGTGTAGATACTTGGCTGGAGATGAGACGCGTTTAGGACTCAAGATAATTGGGGGAAAGAAGATTACCCTAAAAGGAGTGAAACCCCAGGGAAGTGTACAGTGGAAAAGAGACAACTTTTATCTGTATGGAGCGGTAGATATCATCAGTGGAGAAAGCTATTTTTATGAGTTTTTGCATATAGATGGTCAGTGTTTTCAGTTATTTGTGAATCAGTTATCAAAAGAATTTCCAGAAACTCTGAATTTTCGGCAACTAGATAATGCAGGTTGTCATAAAAATATAGATTTCCCAGAAAATATCATTCCCATTTTTCAACCGGCTTATAGCCCGGAAGTCAACCCGATTGAGCGATTATGGGAAGAATTAAAAGCCAAGCTAAGATGGCAGAACTGTAAAGACCTGAAAAGGCTACAGCAAAGGCTTTCACAAGTCCTTGATTCCTTCGATAAGGTAACGATCGCCTCGATAACTGGATGGGACTACTTGGTTCATGCCTTATTAAGCGCAACTTCATAGAGAAATGGTATCAAGACAATTGGGGGAAAGAAGATTACGCTAAAAGGAGTGAAACCCCAGGGAAGTGTACAGTGGAAAAGAGAAAACTTTTATCTGTATGGAGCGGTAGATACAGCGCTTTGCGCTGTTATGAGGGACAGTGTTGAATCCTCAAAGCTATGTACCAAAAGCCTATTCCCTATTCCCTATTCCCTAGCGCAAAGCGCTATAGATCCTAAGCAATACAAGCTATTGTCCCTATTCCCTAGTGTGAAGGGCCATATATCATTACTGTATGATCTTTCCCTTGACAAGGGTCTTAAACCCCTGGTTATTATATAGGGCAAAAAATTAATTTATATTTAGAGTTTTCAGTACATTGACTCTTCAAACAATGAAATATGTAGGAAAACTTAAATAAGATTAGTGACTCTTGGTTTCCCTGTATAGTTATTCCTGAAAACTGAACTTAATCTAAAAAATACTGTATGCTAAAAGAGAGGCAATATTAGGAGCTTCCTTTGTCCTAGAAAAAATGGGTGTCAGGAGTCTCCGTTTCTTTAAAATCCAACCTTTGAAATTTTTTTCCCTAAAAACTTAACTTTTTTTAACTTAACACCATGATTGTTCATCAAAATCCATTAAGGAAGTTTGACATTTACCAACAGTCTCCTCGCAAAAAGCGGTACATCAGCATTGTTGCTTATTTTGACCGCCATGGCATCCTGAACGACTATGTTGTACTCAACCAAAGCCTCAAGGTAGATTGGACCAGAGTCATTTTCCAGGCGATCTCCCTGAAACTGTTGATGGCTTCTTTTCTGGGTTTAGAAGGATGTCAAAAAGTGACGCTCAAAGGTCAAGGATTTAAGGCCGTGGTTATGCCCATTAATAGCGGATATCGAGCCATGATCTATGAGCAATGCTCTGAACGAGAAGAAACATTAAGTAATGTCAAAAATGATTATACCAGTTATCTGGTTAATTATAATTAGATAATTATTCCATCGACCTTCTGCAAGAAAGAGGGACATGGGCAAAATTTTCATGGAGGACTAGGGATTTGATCGGATGGTATTCTCAGCGTAAACTCAGGAAAATTAGGTAATTAAATGAAGAGATTAATTCCTGACCAGACTGGTTAACGTAGGTTTGGTCTAAATGATGTCCTACAAACCGATCGATTTTATGCAACGCTGTATCAAACAGATTTTACTGGGGTGCTTAACCCTAATCACGATTATCTCCTGTAGTCAATCTAATCCTGATAATGCTCAACTGACAGAATTGAAATTTGGAGTTGGGCCGTATTTTCCGACTCCTGGTGAAAACCAAAGTCAATTTGAGCCATTATTTAACCAACTGGCAGAAGGGATAAATCTTAAAGCTGATGTGACGGTGACGGAAGATTGGGTGGGAATTTCCGAAGCCTTGCGATCGCGGACCTTAGATGTAGCCTGGTTAGGCCCGTGGGGCTATGTCTTGGCCAACCATAATGATCCGTCGATTGAAGCGATCGCCACCGTAAAATATAAAGAACAACCGGTTTATTACTCTATTCTCATGGCTAAAGCGGATGCGCCCTTTGATACCCTCGATGAGGCGATCGCCCAAAGTCAGAACGGCCCCAAACTTAAACTCAGTTTAGCCGACGTTGGCTCTACATCCGGCTGGCTGATTCCCCAAGGAGAATTTAAGCGACGCGGACTCGATCCAGAAGCTGTATTTGACTATAATGAAGGGGCATCCCACGCAGCTCAGGCGATCGCCGTTTTAGAAGGTCAAGTTGACATTGCCTCTGACTATGACCGGAATATAGATGTCCTCAATAGTACCGGACGCATCGACCGCTCCCAACTGAAAATCATCTGGCAATCCGATCCTCTCCCCAACGATCCCATTGCCGTGCGTGGTGGACTACCTCCAGAGCTTAAAGCTCAATTGCAACAACAGTTAGCAAATCTTTCAGTACAAGAGGCACAAACCCTATTACCAGAAAACTATACCGGGTTTGTGCCTTCCGATGGCAGTAACTATTCACCCATCCAAGCAGCCGGTAAATCGGTCGGTAAGCTCTAATGCTGGTAATGGGTAATTGGGATAATTATCAATGACTAAACTAGAACCGCGATCGCTCCATTCTTTCTCCAAGTGGGAGTCTATTCTCAATACCCATGAGCAAGAGCAGCGCAGTTTAGGACGATTGCTGAAACAAGGATTTTGGGGAGTCGTGGCGATCGCCGTTTTAATCGCTAGTTGGCGGTTATCGGAAATCTCTCCAGCAGACTTTTGGGCGGGTTTACCGCGCTTGGGGAACTGGTTAACGCGACTTTGGCCCCCAGATTTTGCGGAGTTACCCGATTTTTTAATTGCTACGGCTGAAACCTTGGCGATCGCCATTATGGGAACCCTCACCGCCACGATCGCCGCTATTCCCCTCTCCCTCTGTATCGCTCGACCCCTCTCTCCCATTCCCCAACTCGCTCCCGTCTTGCGTTTGCTACTCAATCTTCTGCGGGGTATTGATACAGCTATCTTTGCCCTCTTTTTCGTCTCCATTGTCGGATTAGGCCCCTTTGCTGGGGTCTTAGGAGTCGCTTTTCATACAACTGGATCGATGGCCAAGCTCTATGTTGAAGTTCTAGAAACTTTGCCATTAGAGCCGATAGAGGCGATCGAAGTAACAGGAGCCGATCGCCTGCGGACATTTATTTTTGCCGTTCTTCCCGAAGCCCTCCCCGGACTCATTGGTATTACGCTCTACCTGTGGGAATTTAACGTGCGCTCCTCTGTCATTCTCGGTATTGTCGGTGCAGGAGGAATCGGTTATGAAGTGCTGGTGAGCCTGAAACTGTTAGATTTTTCCCGCTTAACCACAATTTTGTTATTGATTTTAGCCATGGTGAGTGCGATCGATGCCCTCAGTGCCTATGGACGAAAGCAATTAACACTTAATCCTTAACACTTATCGCCGTTCCCTCTCCCCACGCCCTATCCATCTCTTATCCAAACGATAACCTCACTTAGAGAATCCATCTTCTATGCTGGGGTCATCTATGTTCGTTTTTTCTCCTTGAGAGGATAACTGGGTTGAAGACCATGAAAAGACGTTATTTCCTAACCTTCTCCCTCGGACTGTTGGTTAGTTGTGCCGCAAGCCGGCAGACTTCAGATAATACCATCCCTGTGGACAATGCTTCTGTAGCCCCCTTAAAATTAGCCATTAGCGATGTTCAAGGACTTGAAGACCTCAAAAGAGACTATGAACCCTTTCGGGTTGCCTTAGTGGAAAGCTTTGGGAAATCGGTAGAATTTTATGCAGTTGATAGTTATACAGAAGTTGCTTCAGCCTTGCAAGCAGGAGCAGTAGATCTATCAATTATTGGGCCTTCTGAATATGTGTTAATTCGCGCTCGGACGAATGCCATTCCTGTGATTAGCATTACTCGACCGAATTATCATGCAGCGATCGCCCTTCCACCCAACTCGCCAGTACAATCGATCCCAGATCTAAAAGGGAAAACCATTGCCATGCTTAAAGTGGGTTCTACTAGCGGTCATTTAGGGCCAACTGATATGTTTGTCAGTGCGGGACTCGATCCCAAAACCGATTATCAAGTCAAAATGTTAGGTCGAGAAGGTTCCTTAGCCGCACTGAAAAACGGAGAAGTAGATGCTTGGGCCGGGCCAATTACCGATTATGAAGACTTTTTACAAGCAGAAGAGGTTTCTCCTAGTGAGTTTCGCCTATTAGCCAAAGGACCTGCTCTACCTAGTGATGTATTAATTGTCAATAATCGGATGAAACCAGAGGAAGTAGAGAATCTGCGCGATCGCATTTTAGCCGATCAAGAGACAATCGTAAGAGCTTTAGGGTTTACCACAGCCAACAAAAGTAAGTATAAAGCCTCTACGTTAATTGCTGTAGACGATCGAGATTACGATATGATACGCAATGTGTATCGCGCGATCGGAGAAGGGAATTTCCTCTAAGGTAATTGGTCTTTTTCGATCTCAGAAGGCTTGAGTATAGCAATAGTCAGTAACTCCCTACGTTGGACGATGATTGATCGATTAAACCAGTGGTGGACTAACTCATCCTTCAGGGATCGGGTCGTCAAGCAGATCAATCATCTGAGTATTGGTCAGAAAATTGCGATCGGATATGGGTTCTCCTTGGGAGTTGCCATTTGTGGTTCCTTAGCTGGGCTGTTTATTGGAGAATATTATCAGCATAGAGCAAATGAAGAATTGGCGATCGCCTCGCGCCAACAACTGCTCTTAAAAGATCAGGAAAATGCCATCCTCGCCATCCGCTTACATCCCCAAAGACTCATTGGCATCCTCGGAGATACAATTTGGTTTAGCTATGAAGCGGATAAATTTATTGCTGATATCAACCGGGTAGAAAAAGCAAACCAAGCCTTTGAGCAGTTTTTGCAAAACTATGCTTGCGCTTCCGATGTCGATCTGCCAAAATTGCAAGACACCCTAGCCAGATATCGTCAGGTAACCCAACAGTATAAAGCTCTCATTCTCAAACTTTGGCAACAACTTGACCCCCCTAGTCTCACCGTCAACCAAATTACACCCGCACGGCAAACGATTATCAATACTCTCACCTCCAAAGAAGCCACAAAAATTGAAATTGAATTTGACCGCTTGCTCGAAAATTTGGTTTGGATTGAAGAAGTCATCGATAACCAATATCACAGAGCAGAACATGAACGCATACAAGCTGAATATCTGCGTCGGTGGATTATTGTAATCAGCATTGCCAGTTCTCTCCTCCTCTCTAGTTTACTGGTTTTCTTAACCAGTTCGGCGATCGCTCGTCCCCTCCAGTCCCTAGAACAAGTTGCCACCCAAATTACCCAACAGTCTAACTTTAACCTCCGTTGCCAAGTCACCACCCAAGATGAAGTTGCCACCGTTGCCCAAGCCTTTAACCAACTAGTAGAGCGCATCAGTATCTATACCCAAGAACTCGAGCAAGCTCGCGTCGCTGCCGATGAAGCCAATCAAGCCAAAAGTGAATTTCTCGCCAACATGAGTCATGAACTGCGAACTCCCCTCAAGGGCATTCTCGGCTATACCCAAATCATGGAACGTACCCAAGACCTCAATACCCAACGCCACGGAATAGAAATTATTGAACAATGTGGAACTCACTTACTCAATCTGATCAACGATATCCTCGATTTAGCCAAAATTGAAGCCCGCAAACTCGACCTCATTCCCCAGGAATTTCATTTGCCAGCCTTTCTTTCGGGTATCGCAGAAATGTCTAGAGTTCGTGCAGATAAAAAAGGAATTCAATTTCAATATAGCGAACACCCAGGACTACCCAAGGCCGTAATGGCAGATGATAAACGTTTGCGTCAAGTCCTCTTAAATCTCTTAGGAAATGCGATTAAGTTTACCCATCAAGGGCGCACCATCTTACAAGTTTATCCCCTTGAAGACTTAAGGAAAAACAGGGTTTTTGCCAAAAACCCTGTTTTTCCGACATGATGTGGGCAGATAGGGGATTATCTACAGGATATATAACAGAGTAAAGAGGACAATCCAGACCACATCAACAAAGTGCCAGTAAATCTCGGCCGCTTCTACACCAAAGTGGGACTCTTGGGAATAGTGACCCGAAACGCGAGATCGCCACAATACACCCAAAATTAACACTAATCCGAACAAAACGTGCAAACCATGGAAGCCTGTCAGCACATAAAACGTACTGGCAAACACATTATCAGTTAAGCCAAAGCTGAGATGGAAATACTCATACAACTGTCCGATGAGGAACACAATTCCCATGAGGGCAGTAATTCCAAACCAGAGTCGGAGTCCTTTTTCATCACCTTTATTTTTAATCGCATCCCCAGCCTTATGAATGACAAAACTACTGGAAATCAGAATGATGGTATTAATGCCAGGTAGAAGCAATTCCAGTTCTGTGCCTTCCGGTTGCCAGTCGGGTGAGGTGAGCTTAAACGTAAGATAAGCGGCAAACAATCCCAAAAAGATCATCGACTCCGCAATCAGGAACATCAGAATCCCGAATATGCGATGATCCGGATGTTCTTCATGATGGGATACCCCGTGAGTTTCTTCGGCATATCCCATTACAGTTGCTGTGGCTTCAGCAGAACTTTGCATACAAAAATCCTCCAATTAGGGAATAGGGAATAGGGAATGGGGCGTTGGGAGAAACCGGGTTTCTGGCAAGTTTTGCGATTCTATGCCAGATTTTCGTAGAAACCCGGTTTCTAGTTTCCGTGCCCAACTAAGCAGAGGGTTTCATTTCTGCTAACAATTCATCCACCGATTTTTCCTCTTCTGATTCTTCAGTATCAATCCCATAATCATAGGGGCCAGACCAAAGAACGGGGGGTTCTAAGAAATTTTCCACTGGCGGTGGAGAAGCGGTTAACCATTCTAGGGTTAAGCCATTCCAAGGATTAGCCGGTGCAACAGAGCCAGCTAACCAACTCCAAGTGGCATTAATTAAGAAAGGCAAGGTGGAGATAGCCAGAAGAATTGAACCCACTGTACACACCATATTAATGGTGGCAAATTGAGGATCGTATTCGGCTACCCGGCGAGGCATTCCTTGTAAGCCTAACCAATGCATGGGGAGGAAGCAAAGGTTAAAGCCGAGGAACGTTAGTACAAAATGTACTTTACCCCAGGTTTCATTGAGCATTCTGCCGGTCATTTTGGGGAACCAGTGATAAATCGCGCCATAAATGCCGAAGACACTGCCACCAAATAGGACATAGTGCAGGTGAGCGACGACAAAATAGGTATCGTGAACGTGGATATCAAAGGGGGCAGAGGCTAACATGATGCCGCTTAAGCCACCCACCACGAAGAGGGAAACGAAGCCGAGGGCAAATAGCATGGCACTATTGAGGCGAATTTTACCGCCCCAAAGGGTGGCGATCCAGCTAAAGACTTTGATTCCAGTGGGTACGGCGATGATCATGGTGGCAACCATGAAGAACATCCGCAACCATCCGGGAGTGCCGCTGGTAAACATATGGTGCGCCCAAACAATCAAGCCCAGGAAACTGATGACGAGACTGGAGTAGGCGATCGCCTTATACCCAAAGATCGGCTTACGTGAATGCACGGGAATAATTTCTGAAATTACACCAAATAGAGGCACAATCATGATGTACACCGCTGGATGGGAATAAAACCAGAACAGGTGCTGATAGACAATCGGATCGCCGCCACCGGTGGGATTAAAGAAAGAAGTCCCCGCCATTAAGTCAAAGGCTAACAGGACCAGTGCGCCCGCTAAAACCGGGGTAGACATCAAAATTAAGATGGAAACGGAAACAGTTGCCCAGCAAAATAGGGGCATATCATAAATCCCCATGCCAGGCATTCTCATGTTCACAATTGTGGTCATGAAGTTGATCCCCCCCAGAATGGAAGAGGTTCCCAACAACAGCACACTGATAATCCAAATGAATTCCCCTGCCTTATCGCCTGTCGTACTTAAGGGAGGATAGGCAGTCCAGCCTGCTCCAGGAGCGCCAACAAAGAAACTTGACATCAACAAAATGCCCCCTGGAATAATTAACCAGAAGGCAACAGCGTTGAGCCGAGGAAAGGCCATATCCTTAGCCCCAATCATCAGAGGAACCAGGTAGTTGGCTAAACCGGCACCAGCAGGAACAATCCAAAGGAAAATCATCACGGTTCCATGAACCGTAAACAAACCGTTATAGAGTTCGCGGCTGACAAAATCCACTTCTGGAGTGGCTAATTCGGTACGGATACCAACGGCTAAGAGTCCTCCGAGAATGTAGAAAACAAAGGAGGTCACCAGGTATTGCATCCCGATTATTTTGTGGTCGGTGCTGAAGCTTAAGAAATCTCGCCAACTGGGACGATAGGCTTCAACAGCGGCTGATTCTTGTGGTTGTGACATAGATATTAGGGAATAGGGAATAGGGAATAGGGAATAGGGAAACCAATTTTTCCCTTAAAAATCCCCCTTTTAAGGAATGAGCTAGACCTGAGATTACAGGGAATGATGGTGTTCATTGCCCATAGTGCCCATGGCTTTGAGGGCACTCTCGTCCATACCCATTTCTTGGGTATAGGGCGCTAGATATTCCTCGGAGGAGAGGTTGGCTACTGGGGTTCCCAGATTTTCTCCATCCACTGAGGCGATTTGCTCATTTACCCATTGGTCAAAGTCTTCTGCGGATTCAACGATGGTTTGGGTTCTCATCCCTCCATGGTAGGAACCGCACAATTCAGCGCAAACAACGGGATAGGTTCCCGGTTCTCTGGGGCGCAAGCGCAGTTCTGTTTCTCGACCGGGGATGGCATCTTGTTTGACCCGGAATTGGGGTATCCACAGGGAGTGAATCACGTCAGCAGCTTTAATGTTCAGTTGTACATCTCGGTCTACAGGCATATGTAGGTCTCCACTGACAATGCCGGTTTCTGGATAGGTAAAGATCCAAGCATATTGGAGGCCGAGAACATCCACAACGAGATCGGGGGCTTTGCCGATTTCATCGGGATCTGCGCCAATACCGATCGCCACTCGACGATTTGCTTTTTCCAGTGTCGGTGCTTCTTGTGACAGGGACGCGGCGATCGCGGCTCCCTCTATATGGGCTACCTGTTGACCACGATCGTGGGATGCCATCGGATCGAGTCCGCCCATATTGGTATACACATCGAAGCTATAGACCCCCAAGCCTAAAACAATCATGGCTGGAATTGCTGTCCAGACAATTTCTAGGGGAATATTGCCTTCAATCGGGGGGCCATCCGTTTCGTCTCCCGGCCGCTGGCGGAAGCGCACGATCGAAAAGATCAGAATACCCTGAACCAGTAAGAACAGGCCGATGGAAATGGTCATCATAGTATTAAATAGCCCATCTATCCAGGGCGCTTCCTCGGAAGCTGCCACAGGCATTAAACCATGATGTTGACCAAACCAGAGGCTGATCAGAGTTAAGAGAATACCAGCAATTAGCGTGATAATGTTACTCGGAATATTCACAGTGATTATGCCGATCCATCTTCAAGGGGTTGAACGTTTGACATCCTCACCGGGCGCTGTTGCCACGGTGATTCCTAATTCATGTCCGCGAAGCGGAAACCTCACGTTAGCGAGATCTACCCTCCGCAGGAGGCTTTAGGTTTCTGCTTCTGAGAACTGCCTCCACCCTAGTCGCGAGTTTATGGTCTTATGTTCGCTCCACAGACTATTCCCGCGAGCCACGCGGTTCTGAAGCATGAGATCCCTTTTTGAGAGAAAAGAATCTTCACTTCTCTACTTACGTTAGAGCAGGTCTTCTCGATCCAGGCGTTATCCTAAGCTATCCTTAATACTTTTTTCAGGAATGGGGAGAGACTCCAGACGCAAAGAGAGTCACTTACCCATTACCGATGATTGAGAATCGAAAGAAAAACAAAAGCCTGGCTGGGATTGGCGATCGCCTGATTACAGTAGTAGACCAGTGGCATTAGGCCAAATGGTCTTACCCTCTATTTTCGGTTGGTGAGCATTCGCTCACGAATTGTTTAACATGGATTGATAATTTATTGCATAAACGAACGTGAGTAGGGACATGGCTAATTTCACTCTCCATGAACAAATAGAATCCAAGCATCAAGTTCACCCTAAACAAAGAATCCTCAATTTAGTCGTCAAGCTTGTAGTAGCCACCATACTTTTAATGGCAGTGGGTAGCGCGACTCGGGTGATGAATGCGGGTTTAGCTTGTCCAGATTGGCCCCTGTGTTACGGAACCTTAGTGCCAACCCAACAGATGAATCTACAGGTATTTCTGGAATGGTTCCATCGTTTGGATGCCAGTTTAATTGGCTTAGGGGCAATTTTCCTCATGGGTTTGTCCTGGTGGTATCGTCAGGAACTCCCTCGATGGTTACCCTGGGCTGCAACTGGGAGTTTAGGGCTAGTGGTCTTCCAAGGACTACTTGGAGGCCTCACAGTTACTCAACTCTTGCGGTTTGATATTGTGGCCGCTCACCTGGGAACTGCTCTCTTATTCTTCCTCAGTCTGGTCATCATCTGGATGTTATTGTTACCCTATAACGGCACAGGAGCAACCGGAAAACTGCCCTGGATCGGCACAGTAGCGGCCAGCTTGGTCTACATTCAAAGTATTTTAGGAGCGCTTGTCGCTTCCCAATGGGCCGTTCATCAATGCTTAGGCGGAAATCAGCTTTGTGCAATTATGCATAGCCATATTGCTGGCGTACTTCCTCCCTTGATCGCCACTGCTATCCTGATTATCTGGGCCCGACGTACTCCTGCGCTGCACCCCCTGCTACGGCGCTTAATTCACTATGCAGCAGGTCTTTTAGTCTTACAAATTCTGCTGGGAGTGGGGACGTTGTGGTTACATCTACAAGTGGAACCCCTAACAGTTGCCCATCAAACCATTGGCGCATGTTTATTGGGGATTTTAACTGCCTTTTCAGTTTTAGCATGGCGCGATAATGCTCCGAATCACTGAGGCGATAAAACTCCGTTTCGCTTCGCGATCGCCACATTCTCCCCGATCTCCAGTAGGAAAAACATTTCTTCGATCACTAATGCCCTATATCAGCGCGAAGCGCCATATCGATCTATGCAAGACACCGCAAGACTTTCCATCTCTTCTGTTCAACACGCTCTTCTGGAGACCTGGCGCAATTACTATCAACTCACTAAACCTCGTATTATCCCCCTACTCCTGATTACCACAGCCGCCAGTATGTGGATTGCTTCAGAAGGCAAAATCGATCCCATCCTCTTACTCGTTACCCTTACTGGGGGAACCTTAGCTGCTGCGTCCGCCCAAACCCTCAACTGCATTTATGACCTGGATATTGATTATGCGATGATACGCACGCGCAAGCGTCCCCTTCCTTCTGGAAAAGTCCAACCGCGACATGCACTAATTTTTGCCTTAATTCTGGCTGGATTATCCTTTGGATTATTAACCCTATTTGCTAATCTGCAAGCCGCTCTTTTGGCCATGATGGGCATTGTCTTTTACATGGTCGTCTATACCCACATGCTCAAGCGCAATACCCCCCAAAATATTGTCATTGGTGGAGCTGCGGGGTCAATCCCTCCCTTAGTGGGTTGGGCCGCAGTTACTGGGGAATTAAGTTGGGCAGCTTGGTTATTATTTGCCTTAATTTTCCTTTGGACTCCACCCCATTTCTGGGCCTTAGCTCTGATGATTCGGGAAGATTATGCCACTGTAAACGTGCCCATGTTACCTGTGGTAGAAGGGGAAGAAGTGACCACCGAGCAAATTTGGATCTATTCTTTATTGGTGGTTCCCGTTTCGTTGATGTTGATTTACCCTTTGGGAGTCTGTGGAGCAGTCTATGGCGGGTTTGCTTTGGTTTTAGGAGGAATTTTCCTTCAAAAAGCTTGGGTTTTATACCAAAATCCCAAGGATCTGCCGTTAGCCAAATCCATGTTTAAGTATTCGATTTTGTATATGATGGTATTGTGTACGGGAATGGTGATCGATAGCCTCCCCATGACCCATCAGATGGTACAAGCTTGTACCGGTCATTTAGAGACGTTGATGGGTATGGTGTTGAGTATGAGTTAAGATCATTCATCTCTGTCTGTTCTCTGTTGTTTGTTTTGCCCGCTACGGCGGGTTTTTTAGTGATAAAATAAGCTTTAACTCAAGGGGCGAAGGCGATCGCGAAAATCCATTACGGCATCGAATTGTTCGCTAGGTTTGACATAACTGGCTAAGAGAGATACATCTAAGTTGGGGAGAAGCTCACTTTTGGCGATCGCCTCATATCCTGTAGAGTGCAAGTGATACAACGAAAACTTCCCCTCTTTCCATTGCCACACTTCCTGGACTCCCAAACCTTGATAAATCTGCAATTTATCCACCATACCGCTTGTGACGACCACTTCGATCGCTAGATCCGGGAATTCTTTCTTATGATCCAGACAGTAACACTCATCGGGTTCCAGTCCTCTTTGCGCCATCTCCTTACGAAACGTCGCTGAACCGATAGCATGAAAACGAATCCGCGCTTCTTGAAAGTAGGCTTCCAAAAGCATTCCAATCATTTTTTTCAGTTCTTCATGCTCTGCGGAAGTGGCCATAATTTCGAGAACTCCTTCTAGGTAACTCAGTCGCAAGTTAGGAAAATCATTTCCCAGAGTGGCTAACAAGAGTTCATATTGCCGCCAACTGACTCCTGACAAAACTAGGCGTTGTTCGGCAGTGGGGAGGATAGAAGGAGAGATGGCAAAAGAACTCATAGGCAATCTCTATTCTTACAAGCGATCGGGTTATACTGCTTTGATATTAACATCTGTTCAGAAAAGTGCGATCGCTCTTAATCATGTAGGATCTCTATTCCTCGCTCGTACAACATCTTTGCATAATCCGTCCAAGTTCCCTGTCCCCAATAGCGAAAACAACTGGTTTCCAACAGTAAAACATAGAGCAGCGCCTGTTGATAATCTTCCTGTTGAGTAACGGTCGAATCTTGGGCTACTAAAGCATCATACTTTTGATGAAACAAAGCACTTAAATGATGCATCGGTTCTAAGACATTTTCATACCCTTTTACCCAACTGAGATCGTTTGTCCAAGAGGCTCCATCCAGATGGAAATTGGGGTCTTTTTCCTTTAATTGAATTAACACCCCTTTCACTTTCTCTGGATTCACATCATCCCCCAATTCTTGCCAGATTCTATGCTGCTGTACAGCCTGACAAACGGGATAATCTTCTGGCTTCACTCCGGCGCTTTCGAGTAATTCTAAATATTCTGTCCCATTTAAGCCAACAACTCCATTATTTTCTTGACCATTGCCTTTAATCTGATGCCATACCGGATGAAAATCACGGGGATACTCATTCATCATCACACCCCCATTTTCACCATCAGCAATTTGAGTGACACAACTAGGCAAATTCACATTTCCCAAGGTTCTTCTAGAGCGCGTTTTCGCTTCATGATAGGGTTGCATTTGTGCGACCAACTTCGTATCTGAACCTTGAGTTTTAATCAAAGCAATCATACTGATTTCTTGCCCTTGGCAATTGCGAGCAATCAAACAATTGGGCACATATTTATCGTCCCGATCCAGAGGGCTGCCATCTAAACGCTCAACTGAATGTTCCTGTACCAATAACCAGCGATAGCCACATTCTTTTAAGGCTTTAATATATTCAAAGAGGGTATCTGGATGGTTGGGAAGATGCATTTCTGGTGGCGAAAATCCCTTAACTCGCTTTAGAGCTTCTGTACCAAAAATTGCTCTAAATTGATGCTGCCATGCCAGAATATGCAATTTAAGATCGGGAATGGGCGTAGAGGGAACTACGGCATGACTCCACATCGTTCCCAACCATTCTACACAATCAGAATAAGGGGATTTTGTCAAGTTTTTTAGAGAGTCTAGAATATCCTCGCGCCCCATTTGTTGTAATCCCCAAAGCAGGTTACCGGAATAATCCAACATGATGCGTGGATGACAGCCTTGATTAACCAATTCTGGGATAAATTCTCCCATCCGTTGATAACACCAAGCAAAGGGAGCTGCGTTGTGATTATCTCCTTCTTGGAGATGCTCAAACATATAGTGTAAATTGCTGATCAATGCCCCATTTTTCCCTGCGGGAATCGTGGGTTGGTGCATATGCAGGGCACAAGCAAAGGCAGCACTAATCTGGTTGATATTCCAAGTTGTAGAGCGATAAATGGGGGTTTGTTCTTGGACAATGGCGGTAATTTCTGCTTCTGAGCCACAGATAGGAGGTAAGGGAGTGGGATTCATGGGGTTTAGACGGCGATCGGATTGTGATTTACAATTATTTTATTCCTTAAATCTATAGGGTATCAGTCATGACCCCAAAAGTAATTATTATTGGTGGTGGTATTGGTGGATTAACCTGTGCTATTGCCTGTGTCCAAGCTGGATTAGAGGTAGAACTCTATGAAAAACGGACATGGGAAGGCATGGTATCGGGGCCGGGAGGTATTTTTATCCAACGCAATGCCATGAGTGTCTATGAGAAATTGGGCTTGGCTAAAGCACTTTATGAAAAAGGGGGGAAAATTAAGAAAGGGGGCTTTAGCAATGCACAAGGAAAGCCTTTATATATTAACTCTCCTGAGTTTGTTAATTGCTCGGATTTAGGGGTTTGTCTGGGTCGTCCTGTCTTACAGAAACTGTTATATGATGCACTGCTGTCAGGTATTGTGCAAACCAACAAGAAGTTTGTGGAGGTTAGGGAAAAGGAGGAAAAAATCGAGGTTTGTTTTGAGGATGGGGAGACAACCTGGGGTGATGTTTTGGTTGGTGCGGATGGACTCTATTCTCAAGTTCGAGTATCTTTGAATGCAGACGAGGTGCTAGAACCCCCGGTGTATAGTGGGATGCGATGTTGGCGTGGATGTTTTAACCCAGAAGGAATTAATTTTAATCCAGAGTATAGTTGGATGGAATATTGGGGAAAAGGCAATCGCCTCGCTTATTTTACCATAGGCGACGGTCAACGCTCCTTTTATGCCTTTGATAATGTGCCTCTAGAGAGTCCTAGGAGTCAACCCGGAACCCGAAAATCGCTCTTGCGCCAACTGTTTAAACACTACAGCTCACCAGTGCCTCAAATTATTGAAGCCCTTGAAGAAACCGATATTTATGAAGATAACATTTATGACCGTTTACCTCTAACCCCAGTTTGGGGCAAAAATCGAGTTACCTTAATTGGAGATGCTGCCCATCCTGTGCAACCGAGTATTGGTCAAGGGGGATGCATGGCCATTGAAGATGCCTATGAATTAGTGTACTCAATTAAAACTTGTGCCGATTTATCCCAACTTGCTCAAACTCTACGACAATTTGAGCAACGCCGTACACCACGCATTACCCAAGTGTTTGAATCTTCGCGCCAAATCAGTTCTTTGGGTCAATTAGAAAATTCTCTGAGTTGTCAGGTGCGGAACTGGATTTACCGCTTAACACCGACTTGGTTAGGAGATTTACAGTTTAAGTGGTTGTTTGATTATCAACCTTCTGGGCAATATAGTGCTTTGCGGGGTAATGAGTAATTAGATAGTGGATGTGAAAAAAACTGAAATTATTGCTTTTGAAATGATGAGCAATGGTGGGAGTCGAAGAATCCGAGAATCGATGGTGTTACTGGGGTTAGCAATTGGACTGCTGGAAATGGGTTTGGAGCGCGATCGCACTTCCAATAATACCACAGTCGGCACTTGGTTTCTTGCCCAACTCCAGAACTCAAGCGCAATTAACCCTTCTGGAGAGTAATATGACGCTCCGAGTCTAGGGTTAACCATTGATCTTGGCGCAGCTCTTTCATTAACCGAGTGACGGTTACCCGGGTTGTGCCAATGGTTTTGGCTAAATTCTGATGGGTTAACTTCACCGGTAAGCGTATACCTCGACCTTCTTCAGTGGGTTGGCCCATTTCGTGAGCTAATAATAACAGTAATTGTTCTAAGCGCTCTTTTACGCGTCGATAACTGACTAAAGCCAGAATTGATTCAGTTTGCCGTAAACGACGACTCAATTGCTCCCATAAACTGCTGCATAAGATGGGAGATGTTTCAATTTCGGTCAGGGTAAAGCGCATTAAACCGACATTCGACAGAGCAATAGCTTGATAACTTTCAATCCGGGTTAAGGGTAAACCAAAGGGCATAGAAGGGACTGCGAAGCCTAATAAGGATTCCTCACCATTGGTTTGAATGGAACTTAAACTCACTACACCCCGACAGACCACCCAAATATCACTAGAATTGAGGGGAATTATTTGCCCACCAACAAAGTCTACTAAACTCCGACCTTGATAGAGGTCTTCAAGCAGTTCACGGAATTGGATTTGAGAATTACGGGTAGGCAGAAGTGAGGAAACCATACAAAAGTCCTAGTGTATGAGTTAATGTCGGTTCCCTTACTAGTCTAGGACGTTACATTCATAAACAGGTAATCTTCAGGTTAAGCTTTGGTTGAGAGGGTGCTAAATGGCTGTTCTAGCGATCGCCTCGGCTTGGAGTTGGAGAAATTATGAGGCGATCGCCCAGTGGGCAGAAGACTACTTGGTTAATGGAGAATACAGCACCATTGAATGGATTGTCCATTACCTCCTCCATCATCAAGTGTCCGAACTGCAATGGATTGCCAGAATTGCTAGTGTTTATGCCCTAGGATTAGGCACAGCAACCCTAGGGTTATGGTATGGAAAATCCTGGGGAAATTTCCTCGTTATCCTATTAGCTGGGTTACCTCTACCGGTGGAAGTTTGGCAATCGATTCACCATCCTTCCGTTAATCATGTCATCCTTTTAGGGTTGAATTTATTCGTCTTTTTCTATTTGCTCAATCATCTCCAGCAGCAACAGAAAACAGCAAACAGCAAAATTGTCCCGATCTCTAGCAGAGAAAGAGTTGATTAGGACAGAACTGTGAAGCACTCTAGCAATAGCTATACATTTCGGCAGTGCGTTACAAAATACTTTTGAAAAACGCTAAAGTCTCTTTCAGAGCAACAATAAAGCGATCGATTTCTGCAAACGTATTATAGAAATATAAACTCGCTCTAGCGCTGGAATTAATCCCTAAAATTCGGTGTAAGGGTTGAGTACAATGGTGTCCGGTACGAATTGCTACGCCCGATTGATCCAACAGAGAGGAGATATCATTAACGTGAATCTCGCCCGTGGTAAAGGTTGCTAGAGAAGCTCTAATCTTGTTTTTCCTCGGTTTTGGGCCATAAATTCTGACTTCGGGAATCTGTAGGAGTTGCTCAAACAAGTAATCGGTTAACTCCAATTCGTAGGCGTGTATTTTGTCTAATCCAATACCGGTTAAATAATCGACGGCTGCACCCAGGGCGATCGCCTCGGCAATGGCAGGGGTTCCGGCTTCAAATTTATGGGGCAGTTCGGCATAGGTGGCGCGATCGAGAAATACTTCAGCAATCATTTCCCCACCCCCCAAAAAGGGCGGCATCGCTTCAAGTAATTCTAATTTGCCATACAAGAACCCAATGCCAGTAGGACCGCACATCTTATGACCAGAAGCCACTAACCAATCACAGTCAATGGCTTGAACATCTAACTTTAAATGGGGGGCACTTTGGCAGGCATCAATTAAAACTTTTGCTCCGATTTTATGGGCTTCCTGCACGATGTCTTCCACTGGATTAATACAGCCCAATGTATTAGAACCATGGACAACTGTAACTAATTTGGTTTGGGAACTGAGCAAGGACTTAAACTGCTCAAAATTGAATTCTTCCGTGTCTGTTAGCTCGACAAACTTTAGGACTGCGCCGGTTTTCTGGGCAATCATTTGCCAAGGCACTAAATTACTATGATGCTCCATCACCGAAGTAATGATTTCATCCCCTGGCTTTAATGTATTGAATCCCCAAGCATAGGCAACGAGGTTAACCGCTTCACTAGCATTCCGGGTAAAGACGATTTCATTACGCGATCGCGCATTCACAAACCCTGCAACCTTATCCCTAGCCCCTTCATAAGCTTCTGTAGCGCGACAACTGAGTAAATGAACCCCCCGATGCACATTGGCATTATCTCGCTGGTAATAGTGCTGTAAAGTCTCTAAAACAACCCTGGGTTTTTGGGAAGTCGCCGCATTATCCAAATACACTAAAGGATGTCCGTGAGCTTCCTGATGAAGAATAGGAAAATCATCTCGGACAAGGGCAGCTAGGGGTTTGGGCTGGGTAAACGTCATCATAGGGTTATGAATAGAGAATGATTAGGGAAAGTTTGGGGGATGGGGAGATAGGGAGATGGGGGGATAGAGATGTTTTATTTCCCCCCTTTTTTAGGTTGGCTCACACAGATCAAAAATGAGTCCGGCACGAGAGACACTGAGCCAGGGTAGTTTGCAAGGAAGTTAGGGGAATACGAGATAAAATATCATTGGCAAAGGCATCAATTAACAAATGACGACTCGCTTCTTGAGATAAGCCTCGACTTTGTAAATAAAAGACCTCTTCCTCTTCTAACTGACTCACCGTTGCCCCATGGGAGCATTTGACATTATCGGCGGTAATTTGCAGTTGGGGTTTGGTGTCTACTTTTGCTTTGTCTGACAAAATTAAATTGCGATTGAGCTGCTGGGCATTGGTTAACTGAGCAGCTTTAGGCACAAAAACTTTGCCATTGAAAATAGCATGGGCATTCCGATCCACAATGCATTTATGCAGTTGGTTGCTGTTGCCATTGGGATACAAATGATTAATACTACTATGGGTATCAGAGCATTGTTTGCCGGTGATTTCAGTTAAACCATTGAGAGTCGTTTGGGTTCCTTCTCCCTGCTGGATCGCATCAATGGTGTGACGGGATAAACCCGCCCCTAGACTAATGCCATTCAGGGTATATCGACTGTCGCGGTTTTGGAAAATTGCGGTTTTGCTGATGTGGATACTTTGCTGTCCTTCTTGCTGAATGCGAGTATGGTTAACCTGGGCGTTATCCTCTAACCAAACTTCCGTAACTGCATTACTGAAATAGGGCGTAATTCCGGGAGCGGCGGGACAACTGCTAATGGTAACGTACTGTTCAACTAGGGTAACAGAACTGTTCGCTCCAGCAACCACTAAAGTCCGAGGACTGGCAAGTGCCGGTTCCCCATTCTCCGCCGATAAAAACAGCACATGAATCGGCGTTTCGACAACCTGATTGGCTGGTATCCAAACCAGCGCCCCATCCTGTAAGCTGGCGCTATTTAGGGCAGTAAACACCTCTTGAGTCCCCGGTTGTTTGCCCAAATAGGGATTGAGTTTAGCTTCCGGAACCACCCCTGATAAGAGATGGGTGACGGTTTCTAAATTCACGCCAGAGAGATCCGAGAGATCGGGAGAATACACCCCATTGACGAATACCAGGCGACTGTTTGCTGCCTCGGGTAGGATAAAGGGCGTAATATCAATCTTGAGGGTTTCCTCCGGAAAAGTAGCGGGTTGGAAATTCACCCCCAAGAGGCGAGAAATATCTGTAAACCGCCATTCCTCATCCTGGGAGCTGGGGAACTGAAGTTCCGAGGCGATCGCCGCTCCATATTCCCGTACTGCTTGAATTAAAGACACCAGAGCTGGATCGAGTTGCGGGCGATCGAACCCTAGACGAGTGTTCAGAAGCTGTTGTACGGCTTGAAATCGGGGACTTTCCCGATTCAGATCCATGGAGGCGATCGCCCCAACTGAAAGCGTATTCATCCTACTTCACCCCCTGTAGAGCTTCCTCTAGAATCCAGTCATATCCCCTAGATTCAAGTTCTAAAGCCAACTCCTTATCCCCCGTGCGTAAAATTCGGCCATCTGCCATCACATGCACATAATCGGGGACAATATAATTCAACAACCGTTGATAGTGGGTAATCATCAACACTGCATTATCCGGACGCGTCAATTGATTAACCCCATTGGCAACAATTTTCAGCGCATCAATATCCAAGCCTGAATCCGTTTCATCTAAAATCGATAACGTCGGTTCTAGAAGGGCCATTTGCAGAATTTCATTCCGCTTTTTCTCCCCTCCAGAAAACCCTTCATTCACACTGCGGTCTAAAAATGCCGCATCCATTTTTACGACTTCTAACTTCTCTTCTACCAAGTCTTGGAAGTCGAACGTATCCAACTCGTCCAAACCCTCTTGTTTCCGTTTGGAATTATAGGCAACGCGCAAAAAGTCTAAATTACTTACACCTGGAATTTCCAAGGGATACTGGAATGCCAGAAATACCCCAGAAGTTGCCCGATCTTCTGGTTCCATTTCCAACAAATTTTCACCTTTATAAATCACCTCGCCACCCGTGACTTCATAGGCAGGATGACCGGCAAGAATCTTAGAAAACGTACTTTTTCCAGACCCATTGGGTCCCATAATGGCATGGATTTCTCCCGCATTGATTTCCAGATTTAACCCTTTGAGAATCGATTGTCCCGCCACATTAGCGGTGAGGTTGCGTACTGATAAAATGCTCATCTTTAACCCACTGTTCCTTCTAATTTCAAACTCAATAACTTATCCGCTTCTACCGCAAATTCCATCGGCAGTTGATTAAACACATCCTTACAGAAGCCACTAATCATCATCGAGACGGCATCTTCGGCAGAAATTCCCCGTTGGGCAAAATAAAAGAGTTGGTCTTCCCCAATTTTGGAAGTCGAGGCTTCATGCTCCACTTTTCCAGAATTATTCTGCACCTGGATATAGGGGAATGTATTGGCTTCGGCATTATCCCCAATCAGCATGGAATCACATTGGGAATAGTTTCTCGCCCCTTCTGCCTTCGGGTTAACCTTGACCAAACCCCGATAACTGTTGGCAGAACCCCCGGCAGAAATGCCTTTAGAAATAATCCGGCTGCGGGTGTTTTTGCCCACATGAACCATCTTGGTTCCTGTATCGGCTTGCTGCTTATTGTTGGTGAGAGCAACCGAGTAAAATTCGCCGACGGAATTATCGCCGACTAACACGCAACTGGGATATTTCCAGGTAATTGCAGAACCGGTTTCCACTTGAGTCCAGGAAATCTTAGAATTGACTCCTTTACAAATTCCTCGTTTGGTCACGAAGTTATAAATTCCGCCTTTGCCGTTTTCGTCTCCTGCATACCAGTTTTGTACGGTGGAATATTTAATATCAGCATTATCTAACGCGACCAATTCCACGACTGCTGCGTGCAGTTGGTTCGTATCGTACATTGGAGCCGTACAGCCTTCCAGGTAGGAGACCTGAGACCCTTCATCAGCCACAATTAAGGTGCGCTCAAATTGTCCGGTATCTCCACTGTTAATCCGGAAATAGGTGGACAGTTCCATGGGGCATTGGGTATTTTTGGGAATATACACAAAGGAGCCATCACTAAATACGGCACTGTTGAGAGCCGCAAAGTAATTGTCTCCGACGGGAACTACGCTACCAAGATATTTTTCTACCAGTTCGGGATAGTCATGAACGGCTTCGGAAATGGAGCAGAAAATTACACCTTCTTTGGCGAGTTTTTCCCGGAAAGTTGTAGCAATAGAAACGCTATCAAAAACGGCATCAACGGCAACGTTAGAGAGGCGTTTTTGTTCGGACAGGGGAATACCGAGTTTCTCGAAGGTTTCTAGGAGAGCGGGGTCAACTTCATCGAGACTTTTCTTTTTATCTTGCTGTTTCGGTGCTGAATAATAGCTGATGTTTTGGTAGTCGATGGGGGGATATTGAAGATGGGGCCAATTCGGTTCCTTCATTTCTAGCCATCGACGGTAGGCTTTGAGACGGAAGTTGAGCATGAATTCCGGTTCGTTTTTCTTGGCGGAAATCAGGCGGACTACGTCTTCGTTTAGGCCGTTGGGGATTTTGTCGGTTTCAATGTCGGTGATGAAACCGTATTTGTAGGGTTGGTTGACTAGGGTTTTAACGCTAGTGGACATGGTGGGTGTTCTCTACTGACTGGTGGGACAAGGCTGGGTGTATTAAACTTCTTGCAGAAGTCAGGGAATAGGGATAAGAAGGCAAGATTAGTCCATTACTATTTATTTTCTACCCACTTATGCAAGAGGTCTATTCCTTGATGAGCTTTAGGATGTTGTGACGGAGTTGGTCGTACCACGAATTTGATCGATGCTGATATTTCTTTCTGTGCCAACAAAGGGATTATCTTCGGTGAGGAAGAGCATACAGTGGCATTCTTTGCGCTCGCGCATGGGGACGCAAGGGCAGTTCCAGTAAGCGGCTTTGGCTTCGGCTTCTTTGTCTTCATAGTGACGACAGGGGCATAGGGGAGCGCCAAGTTCGTCTTTGTGTTTGGCGAGTCCTTCGATGACGACGGCTGTGATGCTCAGGTCGGAACAAAAGTAAGTGCCGGTATTGTCCGCATATTTTTCGGAAAATTTCCGCATCGCTTCTAGACTATGCTCTGTGGCTTGTTGGGGTTGGGATGATAGGGTCATGGGCAAATTTTTAATGAACGAACAGAATTAAACTGAGTATAATGGGTTTAAACAACTTGATTGTTGCTTTACTTATGATTTTAGCGTAGTTTAGCAACAAGTTTGTTGTCAAATTCTAATTTTGGCATCATGTGTACGCTGTAGTGGTGATTAAGTTTTGTGATGATCATGGGAATCGCTCACCAAATCTCGACGAAACGGACCATTCTGGAGTACCTACTCAAGGATGGTCGAGCAACAGCTTTGGGCTTGGCCGAGGCGTTGGGGGTTAGTCCCCAAGCGATTCGGCGACACCTGAAGGACTTGGAAGGGGAGGAGTTGATTGAGTATGAGGTTGTGCATGGGGATAAGGAGGGAAATTCTTCGATGGGACGGCCCCAACATTGGTATTCCTTGAGTCGAAAGGGGCGCGATCGCTTCCCCAATAATCACGGTGAGTTTGCTGTGGCTCTTCTGGATACTTTAGCGGAAACGGTGGGCAAAGACCAAGTGGGGTCTATTTTACAGAAACAATGGCAACGTAAAGCGCAAGTTTACCGCGATCGCCTCAGAAATGGAACGATCGCCGAACGAGTGGAGAAGTTGGTGGAACTCCGACAGCAAGAAGGCTATATGGCCCAATGGTATGCTGTAGAACCGGATGCCCAGAATCCGAATGGGGCGACTCGATTTATGCTAACTGAACATCATTGTGCCATTTCGGATGTAGCAGAATCGTTTCCGACGGTCTGTGGCCATGAATTGGAGATGTTTTCGGATCTGTTTCCTGATTGTGAGGTGGAACGCACCCATTGGATTATTGATGGAGAACATCGCTGTGGTTATTTAATTGCACCGCTGATGAATGCGGCTGAATCAGCTTAAGTTTGGGCGATCGTTCCAGAAATTTCAATTAAATAAACCTTACGTTTCTCAAGCTTCTGGGTTGGGTGGGAAAGAATAGTGTTGAATGCAAGCATTTTTAATTTTTAATCGATTATGAGTTCCCGCTTACCGGTCGAATTTCTCACTCAAGAAGAAGCGATGATGGTCGATTCAGCCTTATTATCGTCGGCTGATAAGTTTTCTACTCGACTAGCGATTTACGCCTGTCGCGCTCTGAGAGAGATTAGTCTACAGACCCATCAACCGGCAGAGTCGATTTCTGAGGAGGCGATCGCCGATTGGGTGAAACACGACTCCCATATTCAGAAGATTATCGATCTAGATGAGAGCTTTATCCATTTTTTTGCACGCTTGGTGAGTTCGGCACGGGTTCCCTTGAATGAAATTGCCCAGGAAATCCAAGTGAAGGTAACCGACTTAAAGGCGATCGATATTGTTTTCTGGTTTGAAAAAGACCGCCGCATTGAAGTCTAACCGCTCCCTATTCCCCATTCCCTATTCCCTATTCCCTAAACCGAGGGTCTTCAAAGAGGGCGATCGCCTGTTCCAAAGGAAGAGGTCGCGAAAAGAAATACCCTTGACCGTAAGTACAGCCAAAGGATTTTAGCGCTTGCAAATGCTCATAAGTCTCGATCCCTTCACCGACTACGGTCATGCCCAAGGTTTTAGATAAATCGACCATTGCTTGACAAATACTGCAACTTTTATTTTGCTCTTTGACATTCATTCCCTGGACAAATGACTTATCAATTTTTAGGCTATCGAGATGATATTCATTCAGATATTGCAAACTAGAATATCCTGTGCCAAAATCATCCAGAACTAAAGGAAATCCTAAAGCCTGGCATTGCTTCACCCAGGCAATCGCCCGCTCGCTATCAAATAAAGTCCGTTCTAAAATTTCTAGCTTTACTTGCTGATAATTGAGTCCATATTTATCGGTACAATTGAGTAAAAACTCTAGAAAATTAGGTTCTTCAATTTGACAATTAGCAATATTAAAACTCATGCTCACGGGATAGTTGACCCGTTTTTGAAGGGTCTTAAGTGCTTCTAACCCGGTTTCTATTACCCATTGACCAATGGGCACAATTAAAGAAGTCGATTCTGCCAAGGGAATGAATTCATCTGGAGAAACAAATCCTCGGTTGGGACTCTGCCAGCGAATTAAGGCTTCAAAACCGGTGATGGTGTGGGTTTCTAAATTAATGATGGGTTGATAAACTAGCTTAAATTGTTCTTCATCCAAGGCGGTGCGTAACTCATTTTCCATGCGGATCAAATCTACCGCTTCTGTGAGTCGAAAGGAGAGACCTTTTTGGGGATTGATGTTAGGGTAGAGTTTCTCTAGAAAAAATTTAGGGGCTAAAGAGTTAGTGCGCGATCGGAAATTTTGAGTTTCTGAGCGAAAATAGCGCATCACCATCAACAGTAACATTCGCAACAAAGGATCGGCTTCTTGAATGCGTCGGTTAACCTGTTCCTTGGTGACGACGGTGAGAATGACATCGGTTAAAGCGGTAGCGGAAGCAGAGCGGGGTTGACCATCAATTAGGGCAATTTCACCAAACATGGAGCCAGGATTAAGATGATTGAGAACCCGACGTTTTTCTTCTACCTGAGTCCAGATTTCTACCTCTCCCTCTTCGAGAATATAAGCGAAGTCTCCGCGATCGCCTTCATAAAAGATCGAGTCGCCGGACTGAACCCGGCGAGTTTGAAGCCGTTCGTAGAGTTTGGACTTCACGCTAAAGATCATGATGCTTCCCAAATATCGATCTGAGTTGGCTGGCAACTATTCATAAATTATAGTTTGCCCTGGACTATAGTTTTTGGGATCTTGGTCACCTAATTACCTTAAGAATTCATTACCTATTTAGAGATGATGATAGATACTATAGTCAGCGATCTTTCCCATCGGTTTAGTATAACCCTAATCCATTTACCGAGCCTGAGAAGTCTAGCGATCGCTGCCTTACTCCTAGGATTCTATGCTCTAATTGCCCTTCCCCTAGGATTTTATAGCCAATTTTTGAGTCGAACCCTGGTTAGGAATAAAAAAATCCAATTACAAGTTATGATTCAGGCGATCGCGACTCCCGCACTGTCCGAAGAAGTAGTCTTTCGGGTATTATTGTTGCCAAACCCTCAAAATTCTCCGACCTTAAGCCAATGGCTCCTTTGGGGAAGCATCAGCTTGATCCTATTTATTCTCTATCATCCCATTAACGGGTTGCTGTTCTTTCCTCCTGGACGAAAAGTCTTTCAACACCCCATATTTCTTACCCTAGCGGCTTTGTTGGGGGTAATCTGCACCCTATCCTATGCCTATAGTGGCTGTTTGTGGATACCCGCCCTGATCCATTGGGTCATTGTCGTGATATGGTTACTGAAATTAGGTGGCTATGAGAAATTGAGTGTAGTCGCCCCTGAAGTATCCTCACTTTGACTCAACTTTAAAAATACGATCGCATGGCAATTTTACACGGGAGTTGGTTAACTCAACATCAATTTGTGATTTGGGCAGAAACTTGGCGCAGAGTTGCCCCGGAAGAATGCACTCCCTCACCCTTTGCCATTTCGCCTCACCCTTTTGCCCTGAGTGCGACAGAACTGCAATCCTGGTTACAGTCAAGTCAGATCCTGGAGTCGGTGCAAAGGGCTTTACCTGATTTGGAGACAGTGGAGATCGCCCCCCTGCAACTGGCTTTACCCACCCTGCTCCAGTTTCCAGCATCTGCATCGAAATCAAAACGCAAGAAAACTCCCGGAATTATCTGTACTCCTCTATACTCGATCGCTTCCGGGGAAGAGGAAGAAAATCCAGATATTACCCTTCACCCTTGGCAGATTGAAGCGCTCTGTCTGACTCCCCAGCAAACCCTGCCCTTTCTGCAAAGTCTGCCCCTAGGGTTATTAGATTCTAGCCCAGCTTGGTTAGGCTCCGATCTACGGTTTTGGTCTCATATTAGCCGCTGGAGTCTGGACTTATTAGCGCGGTGTAAGTTCTTACCTGCCCTCACGACTGAGGGGGAGGGTTCTTTCATTGCCCAATGGCAACCGTTACTCGATAGTCAGAGCGATCGCCACCGGTTTAACCAGTTTAGCACTCTCATGCCGGGCAGTTGCCACACCTATCAACCGGCTGAAGAGTGCCTTAAACTGGATTTTCCCACTGCGCCCAAACCCTTGCTGTGGGACTTTTTGAGCCAAACTTTGAATGCCCAGATCCAGAAACAGGAGACTCCCTTACCGAATGTGAAAGGGGCGATCGCCCAATGGCTGCAAAGCTTAAATAGTAGCGGTAAACCTCTCTCTCGTACCCCAGAACTTGAAAAGTTCAAAACCACCCTCACGAAGTGGATGGCTCCTATCGAACACTTAGATCAGGAGAGCGCTTTTAGCACTGTCTTAAAACTCCATCCTCCCCAAGGAAAAAGTCAGGATTGGTTACTAGAATATGGATTACAATCGGTCGAAAATCCCGATTGTATTGTCGATGCCAATACCATTTGGAGCAATCCTGTAGAATCTCTCATCTATGAAGGCTATAGCATTCATTATCCTCAAGAAACTTTTTTAGCTGGATTAGGATTAGCCTCGCGCATTTTTCCTCCGTTAGAAGAGAGCTTAAACACTTCCCAACCCCTGTTTTGTCGGCTTAATCCCCAACAAGCCTATGACTTCCTTAAATCCATAGTGGGGCGATTGCGAGAAAGTGGATTGGGCGTAATTTTGCCCTCGTCTCTTGCACCGGAACAAGGCTTTTCTAATCGCTTAGGATTGAGCTTGGTGGCTGACACGCCCAAACGGAAGAAAACCGATCGCTTAAGTTTACAAAGTTTATTGCAATTTAAGTGGGAATTAACCCTAGGAGGACAGCGAGTTTCTAAGAAAGAATTTGACCAATTGGTAGCCTTAGATTCTCCCTTAGTGGAGATTAATGGGGAGTGGGTGGAGTTGCGTACCCAAGATGTGCGCGTTGCTCAGGAGTTTTTTACCAAGCGTAAAGACCAAATGAGTTTATCCCTCGAAGATGCTCTTCGCATCAGTACGGGGGATACGCAGATGGTGGAAAAGCTGCCAGTAGTAGACTTTCAGGCTTCGGAGCAGTTGGGGGAATTACTGACCCGTTTGATGGAGCCGCGTAGGATTGAGGCGATCGCCCCTCCAGAGACGTTTAACGGACAGTTGCGCCCCTATCAATCTAGGGGTGTGGGGTGGTTAGCGTTTTTGGAGCAATGGGGCTTAGGGGCGTGTTTAGCCGACGATATGGGACTGGGGAAAACCATTCAGTTTCTGGCGTTTTTGTTAGTTTTGAAACAGCAAAAAAAGCTCAAAAAACCGACATTATTGGTTTGTCCCACATCTGTTTTAGGCAATTGGCAACGGGAAGTTAAACGATTTGCCCCCAGTTTAAAAATGCTGCTTCACCATGGAATGAAACGCATTAAAAATAAGGAGTTTGTCAAAGCCATTGAGGGGAAAGATCTAGTGATTACCAGTTATCCCCTAGTCTTTCGAGACCAAAAAGAATTGCAAGCAGTAGAATGGCAAGGGATAGTTTTAGATGAGGCTCAGAATATCAAAAATCCAGAGTCCAAACAGTCTCAATCTGTGCGCGAGTTAACTTCAGAGTTTCGCATTGCCTTAACGGGAACGCCAGTAGAAAATCGCTTGCAAGAACTCTGGTCAATTATGGACTTTCTCAATCCTGGATACTTGGGCAATCGGCAGTTCTTCCAGCGCCGGTTTACGATTCCGATTGAGAAATATGGCGATCGCGAATCCTTGCAAACTCTGCGATCGCTCTCACAACCCTTTATCCTGCGGCGCTTGAAAACCGATCGCACCATTATCGAAGATTTGCCCGAAAAACAGGAAATGACCGTGTTCTGTCCCCTCTCGGACGAGCAAAAACAGCTCTATCAAGAGGCGGTGGAAAAAGCCTTACGGGAAATTGAGCAAGCCCAAGGAATTCAACGCCATGGGGAAGTATTAGCGCTGCTGACGAAGTTAAAGCAAATTTGCAACCATCCGGAACAATTCTTGAAGAAGCGCAAGCTGAAACAGCCGGAAAATTCAGGGAAACTGATGCGCTTGCGGGACATGCTCGACGAAGTGGTTGATGTTGGCGATCGGGCCTTGATTTTTACCCAGTTTTCTGAATGGGGTAAATTGCTCAAACCCTATTTAGAACAAGAATTTAAATCCGAAGTCTTTTTCTTATACGGAAGTACCAAACGAGCGCAACGGGAAGAAATGATTGACCGCTTTCAACACGATCCTCAAGGGCCAAAATTGTTTATTTTATCCCTAAAAGCCGGCGGTGTGGGCTTGAATTTAACCCGCGCCAATCATGTCTTTCACTTTGACCGATGGTGGAATCCAGCCGTAGAAAATCAAGCCACAGACCGAGTATTTCGCATTGGTCAAACTCGGAATGTGCAAGTGCATAAATTTGTCTGCGAAGGCACATTAGAAGAAAAGATTAACGATCTCATTGCCAGCAAGCAGGAACTCGCCGAACAAGTCGTAGGTTCGGGAGAAAATTGGTTAGCCAGTTTAGATTCCAATCAACTGCGCGATTTGTTATTATTAGACCAGTCAGAAGACTAGCACAACATGGGTGACCAAAAATGTCAGTAGCAAGTAGGGTGGGATTTGAAATTGAGGAAGTGGAGTGATGCCTGCTAAGGATACAGCGCGAAGCGCTGCTATGAGGTACATTGTTGATCATAGATTCGAGTTGTCATTGCGACCGCAGGGAAGCAATCGCCAAGATTTGGGGATTTTGCGATTGCTTCATTCCACTTGCGTGACCTTCGCAATGACTTATCTCAATGAGACTGTACTCCGTTACAGCGCAAAGCGCTGTATGTACCACGATGCGGTCAGGAATGCTTTAATTAAGGATGGGTGGACAATTACTGACGATCCTTTAATTTTGTCCATCGGCAAGAAGGATTTATTTGTGGACTTGGGAGCAGAAAAGTTAATTGCCGCGCAGAAAGATCATCAAAGAATTGCGGTAGAAATTAAAAGTTTCATCGGTCTATCGCGAGTCAACGATCTGGAAAAGGCGCTGGGTCAATATGTTCTTTATGGTGAGATTATACTGGATCAGCAAGAAAACAGGGTTCTCTATCTGGCGATTAAACAATCAGCTTATGAGGATATTTTTGAGCAACCAATCGGGCAGTTACTTCTACGGCGAAACATTGTTAAATTATTAGTGTTTAATGAAATAGAGGAGGTGATTCTCGAATGGATACAATAGCTCAATATTATTCAACCATTTATCCGATTTTAAAGGAATATGCCGACCTTCCCTATCGTTTTAGTGAGGTGGAACGCCGTTTGATTGTGAGTGATGATAAAACACATTATCTGTTTATGACTTGGGGATACCAACGCAGACGCAGAGTTCACGGTTGTATTGTTCATTTGGAGGTGGTGGGGGATAAAATTTGGATTCATGAGGACGGGTTGGAGGATGGAATCGCGGATGATTTGTTGCGCGCAGGTATTCCCAAGGAGAAGATTGTTTTAGGATTTCATCCCCCAGAGGTGCGTCCTCATACCGGGTTTGCTGTGGGTTAACGAGCTTTTAGATTCCATCGGTGACGCTGTGCGGTTGTCATTAGTATTCCCACTACAATATTATGTCTGAATTATGTCAGAACTCGTGCTTGGGCAATTTCCCTGTCACCGATCGCCCGAACTTGAGCATTAAATAAAGAAACAATCGCGATCGTTTTCCCGGCAATGGTGATAAACTCTACTTCATAGCCTAAGCCTTCTTGATGGACTAAAACCACTGTACCAATATCGCCAGTTTTTAAATGATATTCTGGTAAATCTGTGGTTAAAACAACTCGATCTAATTCACTAATCATTTTGGATAATTTGAGGAATTTTAGTTAGAGTGGATAGGCGCTGAGATGAATATCTTTGGTTTCGCTTTGGCTGGAAGGATAAAAACTAGTACAGCATACAGCGCTTTGCGCTGTGATGGGGGGATAGGGGGATAGGGGGATAGGGGGATCTTTCAAGGGAATGATTTTAAG
>NZ_CEZBFX010000055.1:0-30219 GCF_982964205.1 Roseofilum sp.
GAAATATCGATCGATTTATTCGTAAGATAGATACCTTAAACACAACCAAAGCGCCCTTAGCGCCCTTAGCTCCTATCCCTGTTACCGATCGTCCAGAACAGGATAAAGAAAAACTGCGAAAGCGATATCCAATCGGCTCATTTATTCGATATCGAGTGGCGGATCAGGTTCCCAGGTGGGGTCAAAATCATGATATTGATTGTTTAGCTAAAGTGGTTGAATATAGCAATAGTGACCAAGGAACTCAGTACCAAATAGCTGTAAAAGGAATGCGTTTTGTAGACTCTAAGACTTTCAACTTGATAAGTAATGATAGTAGTGATTATAGCTCCTTGGCAGTTGAGGCAGAAAAATTCAATGTTGAAGAACAAGGTAGAACTCATTTCAGAATGCATTTTATTCAACAAGGGGCAGTTCTAAGCAGTTAGGAATTCATGATGGCCAGCGATGGGTCGCATTATTGCTCAGGAAAGAATCAGAGTTTGACCCCCTTTTTCAGAGACTGAACAGAAGAAGGAAAATTGCCTTAACAGTCATCCTTAAGCCTCCCTTAATAGATCGGATACCAAAATTTAGCTAAAGGAAATACAGCACCATCCTCCCAAACCCGTACAATGACTGTTGGCCATTGGCTGTTGCGTCTTGCCTCTATAGTAGGCTGGCTGGGCAACAGGTCACTGGCAACTGAAATATATAGACCTCTTGCAGAAATAAGGCACTCTAGCAATAGGCAATCGTCATAAGAATATATGATGACGGCATTACTATTCATTTTCTGCCCACTTCTGTAAAAAGTCTAATCTCTCTTCGCACTCTAAAACTCAAGAACTATGCCCCGTCGCAACGATATTAAAAAAATTCTTCTCCTCGGTTCTGGTCCGATTGTCATTGGCCAAGCCTGTGAATTTGACTATAGTGGCGTACAAGCGTGTAAAGCTCTACGCTCCGAGGGATATGAAGTGGTGCTGATTAACTCCAACCCAGCAACCATCATGACCGATCCAGAAACGGCAGAGCGGACCTATATTGAACCGCTAGTGCCTGAAATTGCTGAGAAAGTGATCGCCCAGGAACGCCCAGATGCTCTATTGCCGACGATGGGCGGGCAAACGGCGCTCAACTTGGCGGTTAACCTGGCGAAAAATGGCACACTGGAGCGTTATGGGGTGGAACTGATTGGAGCCAAACTTGAGGCAATTGAAAAGGCAGAAGACCGACTGTTGTTCAAGGAAGCGATGCAGCGCATTGGGGTGAAGGTGTGCCCGTCGGGAATTGCCAACACCCTGGATGAGTCCAAACAAATTGCAGCCGAGATTGGGGTGTATCCCCTGATTATCCGCCCAGCGTTTACCCTGGGGGGAACTGGGGGCGGTATTGCCTATAACCAAGAGGAATTTGAGACGATGGCCCAGTATGGGCTAGATTGCTCGCCCATGTCCCAGATTCTGATCGAACAGTCGTTGATTGGCTGGAAGGAGTACGAGCTGGAGGTGATGCGCGATTTGGCGGATAATGTGGTGATTATCTGTTCGATTGAAAATATTGACCCGATGGGGGTACATACGGGGGATTCGATTACGGTGGCTCCAGCACAGACGCTGACGGATAAGGAGTATCAGCGCCTCCGAGATGCGTCGATCGCCATTATTCGTGAGATTGGGGTGGAAACCGGTGGCTCGAATATCCAATTTGCAGTCAATCCGGTGGATGGAGATGTGATTGTGATTGAGATGAATCCCAGGGTATCGCGCTCCTCGGCTCTGGCTTCTAAGGCAACAGGGTTCCCGATCGCCAAATTCGCCGCTAAACTGGCAGTCGGCTATACTCTTGATGAGATTCCCAACGATATTACCCAGAAAACACCGGCTTCCTTTGAACCGACCATTGATTATGTGGTCACCAAGATTCCCCGGTTCACATTCGAGAAGTTCGCGGGAACGGAGCCGATTTTAACGACGCAAATGAAGTCGGTGGGCGAAGCGATGGCTATTGGGCGCACGTTCTGCGAGTCGTTCCAGAAGGCCCTGCGAAGTCTAGAAACCGGAAGAGCCGGTTGGGGTTGCGATAAGTCCGAGGTGCTGCCCAGTTTGGAGTCGATTCGCCAGGGTTTGCGGACACCGAATCCCGATCGCATATTCACCTTGCGTCATGCCCTAATGGCTAAAATGTCGCTGGATGAGGTGTACGAGCTGACAGGAATTGACCCCTGGTTTTTGGACAAGTTTAAACAACTCTTGGACGCGGAGAAGTTCCTGAAGCGTACGCCCCTGTTAAGTATCAAGACCGACGAGATGCGGGAGGTTAAACAATTGGGATTTAGCGATCGCCAAATTGCCTTCGCCACGTCTACTAATGAGACAACGGTGCGATCGCGCAGACAAGAGTTAGGGATTACACCCGTATACAAAACAGTGGATACCTGCGCGGCGGAGTTTGAAGCCTTTACGCCCTATCACTATTCCACCTATGAACTAGGGGAAACCGAGACTCAACCCTCTGAACGGCGGAAAGTGATGATCCTTGGTGGTGGTCCCAACCGCATTGGCCAGGGGATTGAGTTTGACTATTGCTGCTGTCATGCCAGTTTCTCGTTGCGCGATGCTTCTTTTGAGACGATTATGGTCAACTCGAACCCGGAAACGGTTTCAACGGACTACGATACGAGCGATCGCCTCTATTTTGAACCTCTCACCCTGGAGGATGTCCTCAACATTATTGATTCGGAACAGCCAGAGGGCATCATTATTCAGTTTGGAGGACAAACGCCCCTGAAGTTGGCAGTTCCCCTGCAAAGAGCCTTGGAAGATCGTCCCAAAACTAAGATTTGGGGCACATCCCCCGATTCCATTGATACGGCCGAAGACCGGGAGCGGTTTGAGGCAATTTGCCAGCAGTTAAATATCTTGCAGCCACCCAATGGGATTGCGCGATCGACTCAAGAGGCGATTCGCGTGGCAGGTCGCATTGGCTATCCGGTGGTGGTGCGTCCCTCCTATGTTCTAGGGGGAAGAGCGATGGAGATTGTCTATTCCGATGGCGAATTAGAGCGGTATATGACGACTGCCGTGCAGGTGGAGCCAGACCACCCGATTCTGATTGATAAGTTCTTGGAAGGGGCGATCGAGGTGGATGTGGATGCCCTCTGTGATGCCACAGGTGAGGTGGTCATTGGCGGCATCATGGAGCATATCGAACAGGCAGGAATCCATTCGGGGGACTCCGCCTGCGCGCTTCCGCCGTTTACGCTCGCCTCATCGGTGTTAACGACAATTCGCACTTCGACAGTGGCTTTAGCGAAGGCCCTGAATGTAATTGGCTTGATGAATATTCAGTTTGCGGTGCAGCGCACTTCGGCTCCGCTCAGTGACCGGGTTTATATCCTGGAGGCGAATCCGAGAGCCTCGCGAACTGTACCCTTTGTGTCTAAGGCCATTGGGTTACCTTTGGCTAAGTTGGCTTCTCTGGTGATGTCAGGGAAAACCCTAGCAGAGGTGGGACTGACGGAAGAGATTATTCCACAGCATGTGTCGGTGAAAGAGGCTGTGCTGCCCTTTGAGAAGTTCCCCGGCGCGGATACCCTGTTGGGGCCAGAGATGCGCTCGACTGGGGAAGTGATGGGGATTGACTCGTCGTTTGCCACGGCGTTCGCCAAAGCAGAAGTAGCCGCTGGCGTGCGGCTGCCGTTATCGGGTTGCGTGTTCGTCAGTTTGAGCGATCGCGAGAAGGAGGCGATCGTTCCAGCGATCGAGGAGTTGATGGAGTTGGGCTTTAGCGTTATGGCGACTGCGGGAACTCGACAGGTGCTGAGATCGAAGGGGCTGGAGAATGTGCAACCGATCTATAAGCTCCATGAGGGACGGCCCAATGTCCTTGATGAGATTAAGAACCACAATATCCAATTGATTATTAATACACCTTCTGGTGAAGAGGCCCAGGCTGATGGACGGTTGCTGAGGCGATCGGCTCTGACCTATAAGTTGCCCATTATTACTACGATTGCTGGCGCTAAGGCCACGGCTGAGGCGATTCGGTCTCTGAAGTCTTCTCCCTTGGAAGTGAAGGCTTTGCAAGACCATATTCAGGCTTAGGTTTTGCTCGGTGGCGTGAGGGGTTTAACTATTCTTATTTCTTATAGATAGAATTCATTCCTTACGCTCCTCTGGCTTCGCGATCGCCCCGTAGACCCTAGTCTATGGGGTTAATCTTTGGAATAAAACGGGGTTTCCCTGTTGCCTTTTGCCTCTTGCTTTCCCTCTCCCCTAATAAATTTACAAAAATGTTGTAAACAATGCATTTCTTCACAAAGTTCCTGGGTAACCTATGGAGAATCACAAGTAGACAAGACCAGGGAGGTATTCATCTATTCATTCTTAACCAGTAGACGCTAGCTTAAAACAATGTTACAATACTTAACATAATACAATTCTGGTAGATAACGACAATGACAAGCGAACTCATTTTAGTCACAGCCACATCCGTTATCGGTCTGATCGTTGCCCAACGGCTTATTGAAAACCCATCGGAATCTGCCCCAGAAGCAGAAGTCGTTCCTATCCCTGTCAGAACAGATGAGACAGATAGCGCTATGCGCTAAGGAATAGGCAATATCAAAGGGTAACAGTTCAAGATAGTGTGTATTTCGTCAAGTCCCAAATATAGAGCCAAGCTCATTGAATAGCACGACTTGTGGACACTTCAAAGAAACAGAAAAACCGGGTATTGCCCTTTGCTAGAGTGCCTTTTGCCTCCCTTTACTCCTAGTCCTTGGACTAGCTTTCCTATTGTTGTCAACCCAAGACGCAGACCTATGAAAACCGCCCAAAACCCTACCGATCCCGTTCGTGCTTATCTTCGCGAAATTGGCCGTGTTCCTCTGCTCACTCATGAAGAGGAAATCACCTTGGGTAAGCAAGTGAAGTATTTAACCGATCTTCAAGAAACAAAAGATACTTTAGTCAAGGAAACTGGCCAGGAACCGAGTTTAGAGAAATGGGCATCAGTGGCTGGCGTTTCTGTAGGGGAGTTGCGTCAGTCCATTGCCCAAGGAGAACGAGCCAAGCGCAAGATGGTGGAAGCGAATCTGCGTCTGGTGGTCTCAGTGGCGAAGAAGTATATTAAACGCAATGTAGACTTGTTGGATTTGATCCAAGAAGGAACCATTGGGATGCAACGGGGGGTAGAAAAGTTTGACCCCACGAAGGGCTACCGGTTCTCTACGTATGCGTATTGGTGGATTCGTCAAGCCATTACTCGAGCGATCGCCGAAAAAGGACGCACCATCCGCCTACCGATTCATATTACAGAAAAACTCAATAAGATTAAGAAAGCTCAACGGCAATTGTCCCAAACCTTGGGGCGATCGGCAACCATTAATGAGTTGGCCGAAGAGTTGGATCTGACTCCCAAACAAGTGCGGGAATACTTAGAACGCTCTCGTCTTCCTTTATCGCTGGATTTGCGCGTGGGAGACAACCAAGATACAGAATTGGGTGAGCTTTTGGAAGATACCGGCCCATCTCCAGAAGATTTCACCATGAATACGTCTCTGCGAGCTGAATTAGAGCAAATGATGACAGATTTAACCCCCCAACAACAGCAGGTGTTATCGTTGCGGTTTGGATTGGAAACCGGTCAATCCATGACCTTAGCCAAAATCGGCGATCGGCTCAACATTAGTCGCGAGCGTGTCCGTCAAATTGAACGGGAAGCTTTAGGTAAGTTACGCAAGCGGAAAGCGGATATGCGCGAGTACATCGCCAGTTAGCGTCTCGATCTCAAGAACGATACGATGTTGCGTCCCTTAATTCTCAACAAAAAGCAAGCTGGTTCTACTGAACTGGCTTGTTTTCTGTTGGAGCGAAATCAAAAGATAATCGGCGATCGCCGTGTCTTCAATGTCTCTCCATCACCCTATCCCCTCGGGTTTTCTTAGAAGTTTTCTTCAGGCGCAAACTTACCCAAATCATGCGCTGGAGAGGCTCAGGGACTTCTGGGTGGAGACCTTCCGATATTTCTTCAAAAGTTTTGATTGCTCCTGGATAGATAAACACTGAGTCTCCTGCTTCAACCAGACAAGCTAAAATGGCTGATTCTTCCAGAAAGTAAGTGGTAACTAGAGCTATTTCTTGACTTTTCTGTTGATTTTCTTGATCGATATGAATGGCTTTCCCTCGATGGAGATAGGCGTAAACAAACCGATTGACGAGATCTTGAAAAGATTGCTCATTTTGATAAAGTTCTTGCAGTTGCTGATAATAAGCTAAAAACTGCGATGTTTTCTCAATTTCTGAAGTTCGTTTGAATTGAAAATTACACTTTTGTGCGTATTGATAAAAATAGCTCTGATTCTGTTTTATAAACTCTTGGCCCATCTGGAGAGCTGCTTGCAAGGCAGTTTCTGCCGTTGATTGATGTCTGACTTCAAGAGTTAGTCGATAAAGGCTATCTCCAATAATAACGATGCAGCTCCGGAAATTTTCACTAATCCACTCGATGGTAGCTTTAAGCCGCCTGGTGTCCATAAAGTTTTTACTACCTAAGCTAATTAAGAAAACAGAGCTTTGATAATCAGCGAGTGAGTTATGAAGATGGCGAGGAAAGACTTTCGCTAGTCCAGCTTGGTAATGATGCATTGGACTAGTCTTATTCTCGTTTAAACCTAAGGACTTTTGTTTGCAACTAATGGCTTGACTGACTTGGGATTGAATTTTTTTGAGTTGTTCGAGCGAGAATTGATTCCAATCCAGATGGTTTACGATCGTTTCTTGATCTTGGTATTGACTCATTTTAGAGTTAAAGTTATGTGTTATACTTAGAAAGAGAAAAGCTTGAAAAATCCCCCAAAAAAACATCTACAAGGTCTTTCTTGGGGGATTGGATCGGATTGACAGGAGCCTCTGCAAATTGATAATCCAGTATTAACGAGACTTAAACATCAGTTTCAAATAAGGCAAGGCGTAGCCGTTGGCTGGCTTCTTCTAGCTCTGCCATAGATTCCAGACTAACCACAACACTACGTTCAATTCCTAAAATTTTTGCGGCTTTGGCAACGGCTGCTTTTTCTTTCTCATGATAAGTTCCATCAGCACGGCTCATTTTGATAGCTTGGTACAACATCGATCGCCGAAAGTTGAGTGGAAATGTATAGCTAATTCCAGTGAGTAACTCTTCTACACTAACATTTTTCCAGTCGAACTTACGAAGTTCTGCAATATATTCTTCTGAGTTTTCCATGAGCAGTTCTTGCTCATCAATGTACCATTGAAATTCGGCTTCTGCTAATTCACCATCGGCTCCAGCGATCGCCATTAGTGCCCCACCGTACTTGATGGCAACATCAAAATCAACCGGTTGAGTGAGATTGTACCGGTTCTGGGCATATTTAGTCGGTTTAAGAGACTCAGGCATTTTAATCTATCCTTAATTGAATTTTGTCCAAATTTTTGCTCTAAGGGAAACACTCTCAATGCAAAACTGAATGAGATAGGTCACCCATCACCTAGACTATATCAGGAACGAAGGTAATGGGTGACTGATGGAATTTAGTTTTTAGAGTCGTCCTTAAAGCTGGATAACCATTCTTGGATTTGGGAGGAAGCAATATCACGACCTCCTAATCCGAAAGCAATGGCGATCGCCACAGCAACCGCTCCAAATAACAATCCAAAGGCTAGATTCACGATATCTGGGGCAATTCCCATCTGTCTCAACGCCATCGCAGCCACCAAAATAATAATGGCAATGCGGGCAGCTTGAGCCAACATATGTCCTTGACGACTACCTGAACTGTCAATCACCTTAAACGCCAGATTCGCAAAGTATAAACCGATCGCAAATACCACCACACCGGCTAAAACTTGACTGGCAATTTTAATGATTGAGCCCACAATCAGCGTCAATGCTTCAAGTCCCAAAACATCAGTTGCAGTAACAGTGGCAAATAGCAGAATCGCAATTAAAACCACCATACCCACAATTTCTGAAGGGGTGCGGAAGTCAGACGGAGGGGGAGGAAGAGGTAGATCCGATTCTCCTGCTTCTGGTGGTGGAGCAGTAGCATAAGGTTCTTGTTGCAACCCCAACCAATAGAAGAGATTATCAAACCCAAATCCAGTTAAAACATTGGTGACTAAATCAGAGACAAATTTACCTCCAATGTAGGCAATAACCAAGATAATAGTCGCAGTAAACGCCAAGGGCACATAGCCCATAATCATTTCCAGCATACTGATGGCAGGTGCGGAAATTGCCTCGATTTTGAGGGCGTTGAGGGCAGCGATCGCAAAGGGAATCAGAATTAATACATAGGAGATCGTACCAGCAATCCAGGATAATCCATGGGTTGCGCCTCCACCCGATAATCCAAAGCGATCGCCCATGCGATCGGCTCCACTGACCATGAGTAAATTGGTTACAATGCGACGGACAATGGTTGCGACTAACCAACCGGCTGTACCAATCAAAATCGCACCCAAAATATTGGGTAAAATTAGCAGAATTTGATTCAGCAGAGCTTGTACCGGTTGCAGGGTTCCCTCTAACTGTAAGGTACTCAGAATCGAGGGTAAAAATAGCAGAAATACAAACCAGTACATGGCATTTGCCAAGGTACTGCTGACGGAAACAGGTGCAGTTGTTCCCTCCTCAACCACTTGAGATTCTAAGCGTTGATCGAGATTGAGAAGGTTTAATCCTCGCAGAACTGCCAGTTTCACAATAGTTGCCAGTACCCAAGCAAGGCCTAAGAGAATCCCTGCACTAACAATCTGAGGCACAAAGCCAAAAACTTGGTTGAGCAGGGTATTCAGGGGTTGGGAAACGATTTCTAGATCCAGAGAATCTAGAACCCCTACAAACACCACTAACATAATCAGCCAGAAAATGGCTGAACCGACCCATTTTTCAATCGGTGGGGCGGCACCCGAATCACTTGTCCCAGAAACCCAAGCAGCTAATTTATTGTCGATTTTCGTGCGTTTTAGCAGTCCTTCCGCAACTCCGGAAATTGCCCAAGCGACCAGAAATCCGCCAACTAAAATAGCAGCAGCAATAGCAATAGTCGAGACTAAACTCCACCATTGGGGAATTGAACCAGAGATGCTACTCAAACCAGGAACCGGTATTGCCGGCTCAGAGGCTGGGGCTTGCAAGAAGGGATCTAATAGATCCTGTGCTTGCGTCCAACTGGCATCCTCTGGTATTGACAGATCAATGTTGATGCTTTGCCCAGTAAAATTCATAGGTTTTGCTCCTTAAGTTTTGTGATCAATGCGTTTCTATCCCCGATCTAGGAGAAACAAGAGATAAACGCGATCGGGACAATCCCGAACATTGGCAAAATAACTAGAAGCGATTTACAGGCCTTATCGTACCAGAGTGATTGGCAGGGAGAGATAGGGGAAATGGGGGATGGGGGAGCGCAAGAACACGCAGCCAGGGAGACGCGAGGATACAAGGACTCAGAAATAGCCGCTTTCCTGTTCCCCATTTCCCAAATGTTTAATTTTTAATTAATCTCATAGTGTCCAGCGAGTAAAGACAGGGCGACGATGGGGGCGGTTACTGCTCTCAGGATACGTTGACCGAGGGAAATGGGTTGAAATCCAGCTATAGTGGCTTCTTCAACTTCTTGGGGAGTCCAGCCGCCTTCTGGCCCGGTGGCGATTAAAATAGTTTCGCTAGGAGAGGGTAGGGGGAGAGTGAGCAGATGAGGGGCGCTAATGCGGGTAACGGCAAGATAGGGATGGATATGGGACGTTTGTATAGCTTGGGTAAAGGATAGAGGATCGGCAATGGTGGGAATATGTTGGCGTTCGCATTGTTCAGCAGATTCCGTGGCAATGCGTCGCCACCGTTCGAGTTTTTGGGGTCTGGGTTTGAGGAGCGTGCGATCGCTAATTACAGGAATAATTTCCATCACTCCTAATTCAGTACAACAGCGGATAATCTCTTCAAAACCATTTTTGGGTAAAGCCACCATTAAGGTAATAGCGATCGCCAATTCCGTTTGCATGGGAATCATTTCTAGCCGTTGAGCAGTTTCTAGATCGCACAGTTCACTTAACCACCATTCCGGTTGCATCAAGGCAATAAAGCGATCGCCCGGTTGCAAACGCAGCACTCGATACAAATAATGCTGTTGCTGGGGAGTCAGCCGGATTATATCGTTTTCCAGTTGTTCTGGGGCGATCGCCACCCGTTGCCATTGTGTCACAATAATTGCTATAGCGCTTCACGCTAAGGAATACGAACTAGGGAATAGATTAAACTTCTGACAGAAGTCAGGCAATAATCCTAAGAATATACAGGGTTTATTGAGCAAAGGACTAAACGAAGTTTTTCCCCATTCCCCATTCCCTATTCCCAACTCCCCATTCCCCCAGGTTATGGGGTAAAATGCAGACCGCAACAGATCGAGTAAAAGCCCATGACTACCCGTGTTATCCTCGTCCGCCACGGTCAAAGCACTTATAATGCCCAGCAACGTATTCAAGGTCGGCTTGATCACTCCGTACTAACGGAACAAGGTAAAGCCGATGCTAAGTTAGTAGCCGCTGCGCTTCAAGACTTACCCCTAGATGCTATTTATTCGAGTCCCTTGCAACGCGCTCGACAAACGGCTGAAGAAATTGTGGCTCATCTTGGTTCATCCCTCACTATCGAAAGTCCAGAGACCTTATTAGAGGTCGATCTACCCTTATGGCAAGGGATGCTTAGAAAAGAAGTACAAACCCAATTCGCCCAAGAATATCAGGTTTGGAAACAACAACCGGAAGCCTTCAAAATGGTGATTTCTACCCCAGAAGGGCCAAAAGAGCATTATCCAGTACTAGCTATGCATGAGCAAGCTAAACGGTTTTGGCAAGATCTATTAGCCAAGCATCAGGGACAAACGGTATTAGTCGTGGCTCATAATGGGATTAATCGCTGTTTGTTGAGTACAGCGCTGAATATTTCTCCAGCTTATTATCAATCTATACTACAGTCGAATTGTGGTATTAGTGTCCTGAATTTTGCTGGCGGTTGGGGAGAAGAGGCACAATTAGAATCGATGAACCTAACCAATCATTTAGGAGTTGCCTTACCGAAATTTAATAAACCGGAAGGAATTCGCTTGTTGTTGGTGCGTCATGGCGAAACCCAATGGAACCGGGATAAACGCTTTCAAGGGGTGAAGGATATTCCCTTAAATGAAACGGGAAAAGAACAGGGACGCAAAGCGGGTGAGTTTTTGAAAGATGTGCATTTAGATTTTGCTGTTAGTAGTCCATTATTGCGCCCCAAAGAAACAGCAGAATTGATTTTGGCAGCTCATCCTGGAATTGAGTTACAGCTTAATCCTCTCTTAGCAGAAATTAGTCATGGCTTGTGGGAGGGGATGTTAGAGAGTGAGATTGAAGCCGATTATCCTGGGATGTTAGCCGAATGGCAAAATTCGCCGGAAACGGTGCAAATGCCGGAAGGAGAGAATTTACAGCAGGTTTGGGATCGGGCGATCGCCGCTTGGAGCCGTATTCTCGAATCCGCTAAACCCGGTACAACTGGGATCGTTGCAGCTCACGATGCGATTAATAAGGCGATCGTTTGTCATTTATTTGATTTAGATCCTCAATATTTCTGGAATTTTAAACAAGGAAATGGTGCAGTCACGGTGATTGATTATCCCTATGGCGCTCAGGGCAAACCCATACTCAAATGCCACAATATTACCTCTCACCTCAATTCTGGCATTCTTGACCGTACAGCAGCCGGTGCATTATAAGGCAATCAGCAATAGGGCAAAACCGATTTGCCCTTTACTTATTCCTTTAACGTATCCTTAAGTACCGTACGGGCAGCCAAATGATTACGAGTTGAGGTGAGAATTTCCATTTCTCGCTCCAGTCGTTCGGTCGTACTTTGCATTTCTAATAAAGCTTGTTGTTCAGCCGCCACACCATATAAATTACTGGCGACCCAGTAAGATAACTCAACTGGAAGGGTGGGAATATTATCGGGTAACTCAATTTCCTGACCCGTCAATTTAGAAGATAGGTGAACCACGTCTTTGAGTAATTGTTCTACCTGAGTGCCCAAAGATCGCAAGTCTCGATCCGTCGGTTCATCTTCTATCCATTCTACCAACCCTACGCGATAGGGTTTTTCTCGCACATATTCTAAAACCCGAAACCGTTGTTGTCCCAGGGTGAGGATCTTCATGCGGTCATCGGGTAAACGTTGATGATTAACAATTTCCGCACAGCAACCGACAGCAGCGGCTTCATTTTTGACTGGGTTCCACATTAATACCCCAAACCGACTATCTGTGTCGAGAACGGTATTCATCATCATCCGATACCGAAACTCAAAGATATGTAAGGGTAGGGGTCTCCCTGGAAAAAGTACGACTTCAGGTAAGGGAAACAGAGGCAATTCTCGAACGGCGATGGAGGAAGAAGATGTCATAGTAATTTTCCTGTTCTGGGGACTCTCTTAAAAACCTGAAAATAGTAGAAACATCTTTTAGTCTATCGCATTGTTCGAGGCTGTAAAAACCTCACCGTTCATATTCAGCATCAATGCTTAACCAGGGAACCATCACTCAAGGGGTTACAGTTTCACTTCGATATCTACACCAGCCGGTAGATCCAGTTTCATCAAAGCATCAATCGTTTTAGAGGAGGGTTGATAAATATCAATGATTCGACGGTGGGTACGAGTTTCAAAATGCTCCCGTGAGTCCTTATCCACGTGAGGCGATCGCAGGATACAGTAGATTCGGCGCTTAGTCGGTAAGGGAATGGGGCCAACTGCTGTAGCGTTGGTGCGGTTAGCGGTATCGACAATTTTTTCGCAAGAGGTATCCAGGAGACGGCGATCAAATGCTTTCAGGCGAATGCGGATTTTTTGTTGTTGTAGGGTTGCCATGATTATTTACAGTTGTCAAGGTTCTGTTGAATTTTGAGAGATAAACCCTTCCCACTTGGGTTCACTTCTAACTTAGGGAAGGGCTTAATGGAGATGAACGGAGGACTCAGTCCGGGCTATTTAAGGATCTTAGCGACCACACCAGCACCAATGGTACGGCCTCCTTCACGGATCGCAAAACGCATTCCTTGTTCAATCGCGATCGCATTGATCAATTCCACGTTCATTTTAATCCGGTCGCCAGGCATCACCATTTCTGCATCACTACCATCATCTGCGGTGAATGACTTAATTGTGCCGGTTACGTCCGTTGTCCGTACATAGAACTGGGGACGATAATTAGGGAAAAAGGGAGTATGGCGGCCACCTTCTTCTTTTTTCAACACATAAACTTCAGCTTCAAACTGAGTATGAGGAGTAATTGAACCGGGTTTAGCCAAAACCATACCCCGTTCAATATCCTCTTTTTTCATCCCCCGAAGCAGAAGACCAGCATTATCACCAGCCATCCCTTCATCCAGAGATTTCTTAAACATTTCCACACCGGTTACCGTTGTTTTGCGAGTATCTCTAATACCAACGATTTCCACTTCCTCGTTGATTTTGATTTTACCCCGCTCAATCCGTCCAGTTGCTACGGTTCCCCGACCGGTAATCGTGAATACATCTTCTACCGCCATCAAGAAAGGTTTATCCACATCCCGCTCTGGAGTCGGAATAAAGCTATCCACTTGATCCATCAAGTCCCAAATGGCATCAATCCATTCATTTTCACCCCGTTGAGCATCGGCTTTTTTGGACATGGTTTCTACTGCTTCTAGGGCAGAACCAGCAACAATGGGAATATTATCTCCATCAAAGTCATAGCTACTGAGCAGTTCCCGTACTTCCAGCTCAACCAGCTCTAACAATTCCTCATCATCCACTTGGTCTTTCTTATTCAAGAACACCACCAAGTTAGGAACGCCTACCTGACGAGCTAAGAGAATATGTTCGCGAGTTTGAGGCATGGGGCCATCAGCCGCAGAAACCACCAGGATTGCACCATCCATTTGCGCTGCCCCAGTGATCATGTTTTTCACATAGTCAGCATGTCCGGGACAGTCCACGTGAGCATAGTGACGGTTCCCCGTTTCATATTCCACGTGAGCAGTATTAATCGTAATCCCCCGTGCTTTCTCCTCTGGAGCAGCATCAATGTCTTCGTATTTCTTGGCTGTGGCTTGGCCAGCAGCGCCCAAGGTCATGGTAATAGCAGCCGTCAGGGTTGTTTTACCATGGTCAACATGACCAATCGTACCAATGTTAACGTGAGGTTTATTCCGTTCAAATTTTTCGCGTGCCATAACTAATTAATTGTGCCTAATGTTGACTAGATAAAAGAGGAAGTAAACGTTTTCTGACCCTAAGTCAGGACAAGTTCAGAGAGTCGAACCAGAGCATTAGAGTTAATAGAATTGATTCCTCAAACTGCTATCAACTCTAATTGCCCTAGTGGATTTTATGCTTCTCCCTTGCTCTTGGCAATGATCGCTTCTGCCACATTCCGAGGAACTTCATCATAATGACTAAATTCCATCGAAAAAATTCCACGTCCTTGAGTTTTGGAGCGAATATCTGTGGCATAACCAAACATTTCTGCCAGAGGAACTTTAGCCGAGACTTTACTAATCCCGTCTTCAGAACCCATCCCTTCAATCTGGCCGCGACGGGAATTGAGATCTCCCATCACATCTCCGAGGAAGTCTTCAGGAACTTCCACTTCTACCTTCATGGTGGGTTCGAGCAGCACGGGTGATGCCTTGGTTACTGCTTCTTTGATTGCCATAGAGCCAGCAATCTTAAAGGCCATTTCCGACGAGTCTACTTCGTGGAAGGAACCATCAACCAAGGTAGCTTTGAGGTCGATCACTGGATATCCGGCTAAAATTCCCGATTCGCAGGCTTCTTTCATCCCTTGCTCGGCAGGGCCGATGTACTCTTTTGGTACCGATCCACCCACAATTTTCGAGACAAATTCAAAGCCGCTACCTGGATCGCCAGGCTCGAGTTGGATTACCACATGGCCGTATTGACCTTTACCCCCACTTTGGCGGATAAATTTACCTTCAGCTTTGATCGCTTTACGGATAGTTTCTCGATAAGCAACCTGGGGCGCACCCACATTCGCTTCCACTTTGAATTCCCGCAACATACGGTCTACAAGAATTTCTAAGTGCAGCTCTCCCATCCCGGCAATGACGGTTTGGTTGGTTTCCGGGTCAACGCTGACTCGGAAGGTGGGGTCTTCTTCAGACAAGGCTTGGAGCGCTTTGGAGAGCTTCTCCATGTCTTGCTTGGTTTTCGGTTCTACAGCAACGGAGATCACCGGTTCTGGGATATAGAGAGATTCCAGAATTACCGGAGAACTGTCATCACAGAGCGTATCTCCAGTGGTGGTGTCCTTAAGACCCAAAATGGCTCCTAAGTCACCCGATCGCAGCTCATCGACTTCAATCCGTTCATCGGCCTTGAGAATAATCAAGCGAGAAGCTCGCTCTTTCTTACCCTTGGTCGAGTTCATGACATAGCTGCCTTTCTTCAGTACGCCTGAATACACTCGGGTAAAGGTCAAGCGACCATAGGGATCGGACATGATCTTGAAGGCTAGGGCAGAGAAGGGCTGCTCATCATCTGCTTTGCGTTCCGTAGGAGTCGTCTTATCTAGGAGCGTTCCTTGGATCGCTTGCACATCAATGGGAGCCGGCATATAGTCAATTACGGCATCCAGAAGCAGTTGTACCCCTTTGTTCTTAAAAGCAGAACCACACAGCAGGGGAACAATCGTTCCGTCAATGGTTCCTTTACGCAGAGCCTCATGGATTTCTGCTTCCGTTAACTCTTCTCCTTCCAAATATTTCTCGGTTAGAGCATCATCTGTTTCTGCTACCGATTCAATGAGTTTGGCACGGTATTCTTGGGCTTGTTCCAGAACATCCTCGGGAATTTCCGCATCTTCAATATCAGTACCTAGATCATTAGTATAAATCTTGGCACGCATTCGCACCAAATCGACAATACCTCTAAGATCGCTTTCTGAGCCAATAGGAATTTGAATGGGGACAGCATTCGCCCGAAGACGATCTTTAATTTGTTCGTATACTTTAAAAAAGTTCGCTCCGGTGCGGTCCATTTTGTTAACAAAAACAATCCGGGGCACTTTATAGCGATCTGCTTGCCGCCATACTGTTTCTGATTGGGGTTGAACGCCACCAACCGAACAAAATACAGCAATTACGCCATCCAATACACGCATGGAACGTTCTACTTCAATTGTGAAGTCTACGTGACCCGGAGTATCGATAATGTTTATTTGATGGTCTTTCCAACTGGTACTAATAGCTGCTGCTGTGATGGTAATCCCTCGTTCCCGTTCTTGGGCCATCCAGTCAGTCACTGCTGTTCCGTCGTGCACTTCACCAATCTTGTGAACAATGCCTGAGTAAAACAGGATTCTTTCAGTTGTTGTTGTTTTGCCCGCATCAATATGGGCAGCGATGCCAATATTGCGAATTCTCTCCAGCGGGATATTTCGTGCCACAGATACCTCCTTGGTCTTGAAAAGCAGTCTTGATTGTTTATTTTTTCGGCTCTTTTAGAATTGTATACTTTTTTTAAGCCAAACGATTAAGACTTCCTGAAGAAATCTAGCCTAAAACAGGGTTTAGACTAGATTCCGCTCAGTTCTTTTGAATTGGGCTAAAGATGAGGCGCTGAATTTGCCTAATACCTTAGTAACGATAGTGAGCAAATGCCTTGTTTGCTTCTGCCATGCGATGGGTTTCTTCCCGCTTACGAATGGTGCTTCCGGTTTCGTTGGCAGCATCCATAAGTTCATTGGCTAATTTCATAGCCATGGATTTACCCGAACGCTGTCTAGAGAATCGAATTAACCAACGTAGAGCCAAGCTCACGCCCCGATCTGAGCGGACTTCCATGGGAACTTGGTAAGTCGCCCCACCTACCCGTCTGGCTTTTACCTCAACCAAAGGGGTTGCATTTTTCACGGCTTTTTCAAAGAGAGGTAGAGCATCAGAGCCGGTGCGCTCTTCAATAATTTTGAAAGCATCATATAGGATGTGAGAGGCTAAGGATTTTTTTCCACTCTTCATGATCCGCCTGATGGTCATGCTAACCAGGCGACTATTGTGTACCGAGTCTGGAGGGACAGAACGGTGATGAGATACTCCTCGACGAGACATAAGTTTAGATCTCAGACTTCAATAATGGATTGGGTTTACAGTATATATTTACAACGACCAGCGCTAAAAATAACGAAGAAGCTATAACGGTTTATTTCGATTCCTTAAACCGTTCTAAACGCTTTATTTGGGGCGTTTAGCTCCATACTTAGAACGACCTTGCCGCCGATCTTTTACGCCTGCGGTATCTAGGGTTCCACGAATGATGTGATACCTTACACCTGGCAAGTCTTTCACCCGTCCACCGCGAATCATGACTACGGAGTGTTCTTGAAGGTTATGCCCAATCCCTGGAATATAAGCAGTGACTTCAAACCCGGAGGTCAAACGCACACGGGCAACTTTACGCAGGGCTGAATTCGGTTTTTTAGGCGTTGTAGTGTAGACACGGGTGCAGACTCCACGGCGCTGGGGGCAGCTTTTTAGAGCTGGAGACTTGGTTTTCCGTTCTATTTTCTGACGTTCACTACGAATGAGTTGTTGGATCGTTGGCATAAGGTACGGAGGTTTGCTATAAACCGTCTCTGGTTCAACTTTGACGACAATTTTTAACTTTACCAACTAAACTCACCTTTTGTCAATCTTTTGGTCCCTCAACCCTTCTACTTGTAAGGCTAGTTAATGGCAAAGGATTGACCACAGCCACAAGTTCGGGTGGCATTAGGATTGTGGAAGCGAAATCCTCCACCCATCAAATCATCAGAATAATCGACTCTCAAATGATCGAGATAAGTTAATTGGGCTGGATCGACGATGATGGCGATCGCCTCATAATCATAGACCCGATCCGTCTCCTGTTTTTCTGAGTCAAACCGGATCTCATAGCTCAAGTCTGCACATCCCCCTGTCTGCACCTCAAAACGCACCCAAGGAGTCGATTGGGGATATCGGCTTTGCAACCGTTTTAATTCTGTGGCCGCAGCAGGGGTTAAATGAATCATGGGGAAGCGAGTTCAAATATCTATCATTTAGACTGTACTATCTTTGCCGTTCGTGCGGGCATAATCATCTTGGAAGCGCACGATATCATCTTCACCGAGATATTCCCCATTTTGGACTTCGATCAGCACTAAGGGAATCACTCCTGGATTTTCCAAGCGATGGGAGTTTCCTTGGGGAACATAGGTGGATTGATATTGATAAACCATGATTTCTTTGTCGCCACAGACAACTTTTGCCGTACCTGAAACCACAATCCAATGTTCGCTGCGGTGGTGGTGCATTTGCAGGCTCAGGCGATGACCGGGTTTAACTTCAATGCGTTTAATTTTATAGCCTTGTCCCTCTTCCAAAACCGTATAGGTTCCCCAAGGACGTTCTCCCACTTCTGGCAAGCTATTGGAGGATGGAGAAGACTTAGGAAGGGAGTCTTTAGTTTTGTCTGAATTATCTGAATTAACAGTTGGGCGTTCTGAGGCTTGTACCATGATTGATTTTTCTCCGTAGAAGGTTAGAAATCTTGGGTTGCAGAATTAAAAGGAGAGAAGAGTTCCCCTTAGATAACCATAACAATCTTCTCTCTTTGCTGTCATCTGTTAGGTGGTGATTTGGCATGAGTGCTAACCCACTGGCGAAATTCCCGAATCAATGCGGTTTCCTTAGTGGTTTTTCTCAATTCCAGAAAACCCATAATTTCTGTGGCTTGTAGGAAAGGAAAAGCCAAGGAGTGTTCGCTCTGTTTATATTCTTTTCCTTCTAGCTGATCGAATTGTAGGCGATCGCCATCATAGCGCCAGACCTCCGGCACTCCAAAATCGGCATATAAATCGAATTTATTCATAGATTGGCTAGTCGCATCAATCTCGACGATCAAATCTGGAGGCGGATCTTGACTGAGGTCTATTTGCTTTTTGTTCCACACGAGAGACTCGTTCTGAATGTAGTAGCACTCATCTGGCTCAAAACCACGAGCTAAGTCCTCGCGCTTGCAAGTGAGCGAACCCAGGCTGCGAATTTCTATATTCAACTCCTCAGTCAGGGTTTCTACAAAACGTCCTATCAGCTTTTTATCACCTTCGTGGGGAGCTAAAGGAGTCATAATTTCCAGTAATCCTTGGTCGTAGGTCAGGCGCATTCCTGCTTGTTCGCTTAAATCTTCAAGCAGAGATTCGTAAGTCAGCCAGCTAATATTGCTTAGTAGGAGCGATTCTCCTACGGAGACGCTTCGCGATCGCTTGCCCAGGCTTGGCGCTACAACTGGCTCCTGTTTTAGTGTGGCTCTCATGGGGGTTACTAAGGTTGAAGAAAGATGCCTAAGCCATTATGAATGCGGGCGGCACTTCGGGGGGAGCGGTCTAATAATTCTCCTCCTAAATAAAGTCCGGTGGAACTGCCACCATCTAAATTCAGGGCATCCACTGTACCAAGGTGTTGCATAATTTGAGCCATTTCGGTGAGGGTTGGCCCTTTTCCGTAGGAGCGGTTATGGACAGCGGCGATAATCAGTTGTCCATTGGAGGTTAAACCGATCGCACTCCGGGAGGCTTGTTGGCGAATAAATGCTTGGCTAAAGCTCTCTCCTTGGGCATCTAGCACGATACGACCATTTTTCATCAAGAGAGGGCCAGCGCCTAGGGTAAAGGGATAGTTGGAGGTGAGATCGGGGGATGAGGTGGTTTGCAGTTGGAGACGACTTCTTGGAGGAATAGAGGGCCGAAGATCCTGCCCACGATGGACTAAGAGATATCCTTGGGGAGGGATGGAAAATTGGCCGGTTCCGGCTTGGGTGGTTTGGGTTTGAGAAATGACGCGATCGCCGTTTACCGAAATAAGGGTTTCATTGTCGGTCAGTGGCGTATAAGTTGACCCCCACGCACGGGTATAGCGAGATAATCCCGGTTTGACATAGCCACTGTTGAGGTAAAGAATGGGATATTGTTGGCTGCTTTGAGTGGTAAGGGTTTCAGTGAGGGTTAGGCGATCGATGAGGAATTGTCCTCGGTCGTTCCAGGCGATCGCTCCCCGGTTGAGAATAGGGCCGGATATCCATTCTCCATTGTCGCGAATGACTCCCAAGGGTAAGCGATTATTACGATTAAAAAATCCCGCATTAATGGCGGCTGCCACTTGAGATTGACGCGCTAAAGTCACTAAGGGAGAAGTCCCCGATGCAGCTTGGGTATTGGTGCGAATGGGACGGAGTTGGATTTGGGGATTTTGCGGGTCAATTTGCAGCCAAAATACAGGAAACTGCGACGATCCAATGGTCACCGTTTGCTGTCGCCATTGAATTCCTGGGGCCCATTGGATTCGTTTTGTGGGAATATAGGTATCTAAATGAAAATCGATCGCCACCCGATAGGGCGCATTCGCGGTAAGAATTTGGGGACGCACTTGTTTGCTTTTCAGGTTAATTTCAATTTGCGTCCGTCCCGATTCCGGGGTAAACTTGATGCTATCAATAGCATTCCCAGCCTGGGATTCAAAGGCATCGAAGAGAGCAGAAGAAGCAACTGCCCCAAGAGTAATCACCGTCTTTCCGGGAGCATGGTTGATTTGTATCGGTGTTTCTTGATTCAAAGCGATTAGGAAGCGATCGCCCCAAGCTTCTTGTACCTGACGCATCCCCAAAACCTGACTCGCAGGCGCTTGTAGCCTCAGCATATTCCCCTGGGGAACCATCCGCCATCCCAACTCTTGCACCCACTCCGTCACATCCACATATCGTGCAGTCGAAGTCACCTGAACCGGAAGCGTCCACTGAGTTTGACGAGGAATTCCGTACCACTGAATCGGTTGGAGAGTAGGATTAGCAGTACTCAGCAATTCTACACCAAAACCCGACACCAAACCCACATCACTAATGCCAATCCGCAATTGATTATTCTCTCGCCATTGTTTCCAGGCAATGGGTAATGTTTGACCATTAATGATGATTTGATTGCCTTGAGCAGGAAGATTTTGCGCGAGGAATTCTTCCTCACTCATAGTTGATACAGGACACACTTCGGTTAAGCTATCCTCACAAGCGTTAACCGGAAGTGCATTTATACCAGAAAACATCCCAGCGCCCAACAATGCAATATAGAATAATGACAACATCAATCTGTTTACCCCACAACCATACCTAAATCATATCCTTGGACTTATTAGAAACCGGTAGAGATAAGGCGCACCTTATCTCTATGCACATCCTACAATCCATGGAAAACGTTATCTTCTCCATCCAGCGGTCAGTCCGATCCGAATAGATTGTCAAACTATGTCACAACTGAGTTCAAAATGATAGATTAATTAGGCCGACCAAATTTTGGCTAAGAGCATAACCTTGAAATTAGGATATAGTGTCTTCTGTTGGCAACGTTAATGTAACTATGCTAAACAGATTCAGACTGCGATAACCCTCAGATATTACATCTGCATATTCTTTAGAATAAAATGGCTCGCTATGATAGGCCGTTCCTTCTGCCACTTCATATCGATTGAGTTCCGGTAAATTCATGATGACTTGAACTTGTTGCTCATTTTGAGGAACAACGATCACATGATATTTAGCCGCATTAGAACCTTGGTTAATATACTCAGAGAACAAACCTTCTAATTCTGCGATAATCAACTGTTCTTGTTCGGAAACTTCTTCATCAATATTGACTAAAGCATTAATAATATCTTTGAATTCTGATACTTGTTTATGAGGGGGAGAGGTTGCCAAGTAATCCATAACATCCTGACGTAACTTGATCAAATTGATAGAAGCCCCTGCTCTTCTATTGTTTTGTAAATCATCCCAAGAATAATTAATATTCCAGTTGTCAGCAAAAGTTTGAATAAATTGCTTTTCTCGTTCATCAAGAAATTCATCAATCATTGCGACTTGACTTAAGATACTAATCACCTTTTTGGCTCCAGATGGTTTGAAAAACGATCGAGCCAAGTCTCCTGCCTCTTTTCTTTCTAAGTTGAGAGTTTGTTTGATTAATTCCCATAACCCTTTTTTTCGCTCTCCTTCTACCCATAAGGACGTACCTACTAGGATATAAAATACAGCCAAACCACCAAACAATGTGGTGTCGATTAAGCCAATAAGTTCACCTTGCAAAAGATAGTTGAGGGCAAAGATCAATCCAGGAATTAAAGAAACTAAGTTAGCCGTAACGGATATACTTTCGGCAACAGCTCGTTCGTGCTTTCGTTTCCAAATTTGGTTGATGGTTAGATATACTTCTGTTAAGGAAAAGCCTATGGATAGAAAAGCTAGAATAGATATTATTCTCTCGAAATTTTCCATGATGGTAATGCAATGTGTGATGATACAGCAGTTTCCGCTCTTACAAGGTATATTAAAGCCTTTTGTTCTGGGGAACAAGGAGCAGACTTTAGTTGTTTATTGAGATACGAGACGGTTACACTGTACTCCATAGAAGAGAGACGCGCTATATTACTTCTTGTTTTATAGCGGGACTTTCTGTAAAGCAAATATTGAGCAAAGTATCAATATTTTCGACTAGGAAAATCGGTACACCTAATTTTTCTGCGACCTCTTCTACTGTCCGATCGTCTAAAAAACAAGTTTCACCATGCTTTAACATCACCGTTGGTAATAAAATACCATCACCTAAGTCCTTTTCAGACAACTTATGTAGCAAATCTTCTCCCGTCAACAAGCCAGTTACGGTCATGTCTTGTCCCCAATAGTCGCTATTCATGGCTTGTAACTGAATGGTCAAGCCTGATATCTTATTTAATTGATTCACTAAAGGGATAAATGCTTTTTCTACAGTGTTTCCTACTACCCAGGAGAATATTTTAGGAGGAGATACTTTAGCCACGGATCTCTTTTGTATCTTCTCTTCAAACTCGCGAATAAATAACCGAATTGATCCCACTCCATTGCCAATTTGAGGATAATCCTGATAATGGGATTCGGGAGGTAAATCCACTCCAGCAATTAAAAACCATTCATCGGCTAACCAAACTATGGTGGCATTTTTTTCTTGTTGAAATTTTTTCTGTAATCTTTGCACCTGGATAATTACTTCTTGCGCTTTTTCCACGGTTACGGGAATGAGTTCATCTTCACTAGGGCGAAAACGAGTTAAGCCGACAGGAACTACGGCTATTGAAGCAACGGCAGGAATTTCTCCTTGATGAAATCTTGCTAAATCTAAAATTGTTTTCTCTAAATGATCTCGATCATTAATTCCTGGACAAACGACGACTTGGGCATGAATTTGTAAGCGTTGTTCTTGGAACCATTCCAGTTGCTGAAGAATTTGACCGGCGCGAGGATTTTTTAATAAACGATTTCTGATGTCTGGTTCGGTGGCATGAACGGAAACGTAGAGGGGGGAGAGGCGCATGGCTTGAATGCGGCTCCATTCCTTGGGGCTGAGATTGGTTAAGGTTAAATAACTGCCGTAGAGAAAACTGAGGCGATAGTCGTCATCTTTGAGATAAAGGCTTTTACGTTTTCCGGGGGGTTGTTGATCGATAAAGCAGAAGGGACAGCGATTATTACATTGAATTAAACTATCGAAGAAAGCGCTTTCAAATTCTAGTCCTAAATCTTGATCGTAGTCTTTTTCGATTTCGACTTGATGGGTTTTGCCTTTAAGATCGAGAACTTCAAGATCGAGAATTTCATCGGCACATAAAAACTGATAATCAATTAAGTCTCGCGGTGCTGTGCCGTTAATGGAGACAATGGCATCACCGGGTTCAAAACCGATTTCGGCGGCGATGGAGTCGGGAAGAACTTGGGAGATTTTAGCAGGACGAATGGTACTCATGGTTTAGCTATTCTGGATAAGTTGGGTGCTAATGGCGATTAAAATAACGATGCCAAAAATCAGACGATACCAGATAAAGAGCCAGGTGCTACGGGTTTGGAGAAAACGGATTAGCCAGGCAATGGCGACATAGGAGAAAAAGGCGGAGGAAATTAAGCCGATAATTAGGGGAAATAAGCCGACTCCGGCAAGTCCTTCGTCGAGTAGTCCAGCGAGTTCAACTAATCCGGCAAGGGTGATGGCGGGAATGCCAAGGAGAAAGGAAAATCGGGCGGCACTGGCGCGTTCTAATCCCATGAATAATCCAGCGGTAATGGTCGATCCGGAGCGGGAAACGCCAGGGATAATGGCAAGAGCTTGGGCACATCCCATGAGAATTCCGTCTTGCATTCCGAGGCGATCGAAGTCCCGTTTTCGACTGCCCCATTTTTCGGCTAATCCGAGTAGAATAGCCATGACGATGGAGGCGATCGCAATGGCAGAGAGTTTGCGAATGGGAGATTCGTCGAAGTTGGGGATCAGTAGTTTAACCCCTAAGCCAATCACCACAATGGGTAGGGTTCCGATCGCAATCCCGGATACCATGCGGACACTATTGGACTGATAGTCTTTTTTCTGGATGGCTTGAAGGGTTCCTAGGGTCAGTTGCCTCAGATCGTCCCAAAAATACCAGAGGACAGCACCGATACTGCCCAGTTGAATGATAGCAGAAAAGGCAACTCCTGGATCGCCCCATCCGAGTGCCACAGGGACTACTTTCAGGTGAGCGGTACTGCTAATGGGAATAAATTCTGTCATTCCTTGTACCAGTCCTAAAATAAAGGCTTGAAAGACATTAATCTGCCCGGAAACGCTGTTGGAGGTGTCTTGTGCTTGCGCGAGGGGAGGTAAAAGTAGGGTAGAGAGGAAGATTAGTCCAAACAGGAGGGGGCGATCGCTATTTTTTTTAAGCATTACGAATCCTTGATGGAGAACTGTCCCATTATTGCCAAAAACAGGGGGTTGTGCCTTGTAGGTTTCATTTCTCTGGCGATCGGTTATCATACACTTATCCCCCCCGGGGGGATATCAGATCCAATAGACAGAATTTAAAAATCTGATATCTTAAACAATGTAAAGTTAAGTAACGAAACTTAATTGTGGTTCATCAAACCTTTCCCCCCTATTCTTCCTCAACATCCAAGTCAGCCTCAAATCCTGTAAAGGAAGGGTTGAAAGGGCTGGCATTCCCTCAACATTGGCAAATCTGGCTGGCATCTGGGGGGTTAGTGATTGTACCTGTGTTCTTCCAAGCGCCCTTAGTGCGCCTGTTCCCAGAATTAAGTTTTGTAATGACCCTCGGCTGGCTTGGTGTAAGTTGGATGCTCAAGACTCGTCACTGGGGGCAGCTTTGGGGCGATCTCTTATTAGGATTTAGTTGGAGTTGGTTAGCCGGCTCGATCTATTGGGGGTGGCTCAGGTGGGAACCGCTCTATCATTTACCCATCGAGGCGATCGCCCTACCCTTCGTTTTACTCGACCTAGTACTGCGCTGTAGACAGTCTAGAAATTCTTGGGGATTAATCGGCCATTTCTTCTATCTTGGTTCCCTGTTGGGGACGGCGATCACCGATATTTATTTTTACCTAGTTGACCTGATCCCCCACTGGCGGCAACTGATGCAAGTCGAACCCGAATTTGTACGCCCTGTCTTTCAAGAGGCGATCGCCCAAATCTATACCCCTTGGGGGGGATTTTGGGCGGGAGCGTTGTTAACTCTCTTGCTAGTAATGGGTTTATTTCCCGTGCGCTCCAAACAAATCCAGTGGTGGGCCTTTAGTGGTGCAGTCCTCAGTACCCTAGTCGTAGACGGACTCTTCTGGCTGGCAGCTCTTTGTGCCTAAATTCCAATCGGCTTTAAAGACAACATTTTTCGATCGGTAGAAAGAAATCAGGGCTAGTCTTTATTGTGACTCAAATCACAACCCATTTCCCAAATCATCACGGAATGAACAGAGCATCCCCAGGAGAATAAGATTAAAGACCCTTGAGAATGCTATCTCAACATCAAGCGATGGAAGTCTCCTTACATCTGCTCCCCTGTGCCCTAAGCGATCTGATTGTTCAAGCCTATACGAAGCGCAAATTAACCCAAGCTGACCGATATGGATTAATGGCAGCTATTTTAGATCCCAATCTGAGTGAAGAAGAGCAACAGGCGATCGATCGCCTGTTCTATCTTTATTATCGAGGACGCTTAGAACTAACGGATGAACTCTCAACCCTAGATGGAGAATAGCCAAATCTGAAGATTAGTGAAAAAGGGTTGATCCATTACCAGCGCGTTTGATGTCCGCAACAGCGGAAAGCACGATATGATTGATCTTCAGCATAAGCAGGATCCCCTTGGATGGCGACTCCTGTTCCATCACCTCCCGATCCATGATTTACCCCGATTTTTCCGAATTTAAACAGCTTGCCCAACAGGGTAATTTTATTCCCGTTTGTCAGGAATGGGTCGCTGACTTAGAAACCCCGGTTTCGGCATGGTACAAGGTTTGTGCCAATCATCCCTACAACTTTTTGCTAGAGTCGATCGAAGGCGGAGAAAAGATCGGTCGCTACAGTTTATTAGGTTGCGATCCCCTATGGATCTTAGAAGCAAGAGGCGATCGCACCACACAAACGTTTCGAGATGGCACTCAAAAAGAATTCCAAGGCGATCCTTTCGGGCACTTAGCCAATTGTTTAGAACCCTATCATCCTGTCAAACTGCCCCAACTGCCTCCCGGAATTGGGGGATTATTTGGATTTTGGGGCTATGAGCTGATTCGTTGGATTGAACCTACCGTTCCCGTCCATAAAGGGGATAAGACCGATCTGCCTGATGGCATTTGGATGCAGGTCGATCATCTGTTGATTTTCGATCAAGTGAAGCGTAAGATTTGGGCGATCGCCTATGTGGATGTGCGCGATCCAGAAACTCAACTCAAAAAAGCCTACAAGCAAGCGTGCGATCGGATCAAATCCCTCGTTAAGAAACTCAACAAACCCCTCTCTCGCAAACACATATCTCTGGAATGGACATCCCCAAACCGGGTGAACCCAGACTCTAGGGTGTCTTACACCAGCAACATTACCCCAGAAGCCTTCTGTACCAACGTCAAAACAGCTCAGGACTATATCTTGGCAGGAGATATCTTTCAAGTTGTTCTCTCCCAGCGTCTCAGTACTGCCTATAGAGGTAAACCTTTTGACCTCTATCGCTCCCTGAGACTGATTAACCCCTCGCCCTATATGGCCTATTTTAATTTTGGCTCTTGGCAACTGATTGGTTCATCTCCAGAAGTCATGGTTAAAGCTGAAAAAGCTTCCAATGGCAAAACTATCGCCACCGTTCGACCCATTGCCGGAACCCGTCCCCGTGGCGCTACTCCAGAAGAAGACCAAGCCTTCGCCAACGAACTCTTACAAGACCCCAAAGAAATTGCCGAGCATGTTATGCTGGTCGATTTAGGTCGCAACGATCTAGGGCGAGTTTGTACCAGTGGCACCGTTAAAGTCGATGAGCTGATGGTGATTGAACGCTACTCCCATGTGATGCACATTGTCAGTAACGTCGTGGGGGAACTGGGGAGAGATCGCAGTGCCTGGGACTTACTCAAAGCCTGTTTTCCCGCTGGAACCGTCAGTGGCGCACCGAAAATTCGCGCCATGGAGATTATTCACGAACTTGAAGGCGATCGGCGCGGCCCCTACTCGGGTGTATATGGATACTACGACTTTGAAGGACAGCTCAACAGTGCCATTACCATTAGAACCATGGTTGTACAGGATAAAACCGTATCCGTTCAAGCAGGAGCCGGTCTAGTCGCTGATTCTATTCCCCAGAACGAATACCAAGAAACCCTGAATAAAGCTAAAGGATTATTACAAGCTATTCAATGCTTGTACCCCTAAGTCTTCCCGATAATCTGAAGGGACGAACTAGAGGCATGAAGTATAAGCAATTAGAAAATCAAATCATCGATCTGATTCAAATTGTTGATTAAATTTTGCTTGCAATTTGTCCAAAATCCCGTAATATCAAGAATGAAGACAAGCAATCGTACAAGCGATTAAGCCAGGAAATTGGCTATCGTTTGTATTAATCAACCTTATACTCATTCAACTAATCTCTGAGGAGTAACACCATGGCTACATACAAAGTTACATTGAAAACCCCCACTGGTGAAACAGTAATAGACTGTCCTGAAGACGAAATTATTCTAGATATTGCTGAAGAACAAGGGCTTGACCTGCCTTATTCCTGCCGTGCCGGTGCTTGCTCCACCTGTGCTGGTAAAATCACTGCGGGTACCGTCGATCAAGACGATCAATCCTTCCTTGATGACGATCAAATCGAAGCCGGTTGGGTTCTGACCTGTATTGCTAAGCCGACATCAGATTGCACCATTGAAACTCATAAAGAAGACGATCTGACCTAGTTCTTCAACTCTCAAAATCCTTAGCATAACTAAGTCCCTAGGCTACCCAAATCCCCTTTTAATGGTAAGGAGATTTGGGTGCCAATCGTTTGTAAGATCTAATTGAACAGTTACGCCTAAACAATCATCCCTCAACCTTTAAAAAATTAAGCTAAAAATAGATTAAGGAAGCAACGAAATGGCTAAAAAAACCTACAGCGTTCGACTGGTCAACGAAGAAGAAGACCTTGATGAAATTATCGAAGTTCCTGAAGATGAATACATTTTAGATGTAGCAGAAGATCAAGGTGTGGATATTCCCTATTCCTGTCGGTCGGGAGCCTGTTCTACCTGTGCTGGTAAGTTAGTATTACCAGAGAACACCTATCCAGAAGATGTGGTGGATCAATCGGACCAGTCTTTTTTAGACGATGGGCAAATAGAAGCCGGTTATGTCCTGACCTGTATAGCGTATGCTAAGGCAGACTGCACCATTCTTACTTATCAAGAAGAAGAACTCTATTAACTCTTAAACCTTATTCGGTTTACCCCTAGCCTCCCCAGACAGGTCTCGCTTCATCTGCAATCAACTCTCAAGTTAGTTAAGTTAAGCTTTAATGGGATTGAAGGTCTTATATCTCTTAATGCAGTTGTGAGGAGGCTTAAATTATGCCAACGATTAATGGAACCCCTGGGCCAGATTTACTTAATGGAACTGGGCAAGGGGATATTATCTCGGGTTTTCAAAGCAATGATACCCTGAACGGACTAGGGTTTAATGATATTATCCTCGGCAATCAGGATAACGATCTCATCGATGGTGGGCCAGGTAAGGATACCCTATTTGGTGGTCAAGGAAGCGATACACTCTTTGGTCGCACAGAGGCCGATCAGATCTCAGGGGACTTTGGAGATGACTTTATATCCGGAGGAGAGGGTATTGATTTAATCCTGGGAGGGCCAGGTAACGATCAGATTTCTGGAGGTTCGTTTAATGATGCCCTCTTTGGAGGAACGGGTATAGATGCCATTAATGGGAATGGAGGAAACGATCTCATTTATGGCGGCCAAGATAGCGATTATCTGGTCGGCTCTCAAGGTAATGATAGTCTCTTTGGAGATTTAGGTAACGATACCATTGAGGGGGGAGACGGTTTAGAAAGTATTCGAGGCGGTCAAGGGATTGATTTCATCTTTGGGGGGAATGATACAGATACAATTTTTGGAGATAATGAGGGTGATGTGATAACTGGGGACGGGGGTGCAGATAGTCTCCTCGGTGGTAATGGTGCAGATTTTGTGGCAGGTGGTACGGAAAATGATACCCTGCTGGGCGACCCAGGTAATGATTCCCTGTTTGGGGGACAAAACGAGGATCGGATGGAAGGGGGAGAGGGTAATGATTTCCTTTCTGGCGATCGCGGCAATGATACGCTACAAGGGAATGCAGGTAACGATGCCCTAGCTGGAGATTCAAATAATACTGTAGCGGGGAATGACTTTCTCTTTGGCGGTACGGGAGCAGATATCCTGCTCGGTGGTGCAGGACGGGATACCTTTGCGATCGACGCAAACTCTGGGAGTTTCCAGATTTCAGGTGCAGATATTGTCACTGACTTCTTTGTTGACCAAAATGGAAACAAGGAAGACAAAATTGGCTTGGGAGGTGGACTTACCTTTGCTAACCTGTCTATCACTCAAGGAACAGGAGCCAATGCCAATGATGTAGTTATTCGTCAGATTGCGAGTACAGGTCAAGCAGGGCAAGTACTGGGCGATTATTTAATGGTCTTGCAAAACGTCAACGTGGCCCTGATTAACCAAACTGATTTTGTCACGGTTGATCTGCCCACCCCAACTCCAAGCCCGACCCCAACGCCAACGCCAACGCCAACCCCC
>NZ_CEZBFX010000056.1:0-30157 GCF_982964205.1 Roseofilum sp.
CTGCCTAGAGTGATAGAAGAGGGATACAGCGCTTTGCGCTGTAACGGAGTACAGTCTCATTGAGATCAGTCATTGCGAATGGAACGAAGTGGAATGAAGCAATCGCAAAATCCCCCAATCTTGGCGATTGCTTCCCTGCGGTCGCAATGACAACTCACATCTACGATCAACAATGTACCTCATAGCAGCGCGAAGCGCTGTAAGTTATCGGATATAGATTGCGATCAATTTTACTCTTTTGGCATTGTTGTTGATGCGGACAACGATCGACCTGAAAGCGTCGCCAAAAATTATTGTAAGGATTTCCGAGAGTTTTTTCCTCAATTCCCTGATACTCCAGGAGAAGTTAACCGGAGTGGTACAAGAACGGGTATTTTTGTATTACCTAACAATGAAGAGCAAGGGGTTTTGGAGACCTTGCTGTTAAAATGCGGTGAGATAGCGTATCGAGACTATTTGCAAAGAGCAAACAATTATATCGATCGCTTTTCAGAAGAAGAACGTAAAAAACTCAAATGGAAGCCTTTCGATCGAGAAAAAGCCATTATTGCCACAGTGGTTAGCGTTCTCAAACCAGGTAAAACCAATCAAGCCAGTATTTCCGATAATCAATGGATTAGTTCAGAAACGGCTGAGTCCGTTGAAGACTTGCAAAAATTGGTCTCTTTTTTAGAGGATTTACTAGGGTTAAAGAAGGATGATGCGAGTTCCTGATGGCTTCATTCTCGATCGCCTGCTGTTTTTATAAGCCATTTGCTGGCAGATCCAGGATATCCATCGCTTCAGTTCCCAAGAAATACTACACCGCTATGAGCAAGGGTGGCATTATCGAGGCATGTTAGCGGATAAGACTTAGGTTTTCCCAGGGAAATTAGAACCGATCGCTACAGGGTTCGGTTTCCCGTTACGATCAATGATGTAAGTATTCGCTGGAAAATTGTTTCTGAAGGACGCATTGAGCTAGACGATCCAGAAACCTTCCAGTGGTATCCTGTGCCATGCTTGAGTTTAGTCGATCGCGCAGCGGAAAAAGAGACGCTGGATGGATAGCTCCGTACTCTCTAGAAATCTAGCGATTCTCGCCTACCATGGAGACTTACCCGATCGCAGCTTGATCAAAGCAGAAGCAGCGTATCCGGTAAGAGAACCCTTGAAGCGGGCGATCAGTATTACCAAACCCTACAGATCCAAAACCCCGCCCAAATTAGAGAAGGTTTGGAGCAATTGAGCATGGCTTGTTAATTATGAATCGGTTTACCCGAACCGGGGCGATCGATCAAACGCGCCAAGCGCTCCAGACGCTTTTGATTATTTTCCGTAACGCCCTCACCCTCCGGTTGTCCTGTGAGGGTAAAAATGGCATTTTGTCGATCGCAGATCCCTTGATTATCCGGAATACACGCCACTTGAATCTTATGCTTCAAGGTTAAAACTTCGCCGGTTCGCGCGCTTTCTTCAACTGTACTTTCCAGGGTTGCGACTCTGAATAAGTGTTGCGCTCCCCTATGCATCAAAGCATCACTGATACTATTCAACCGTTCGGAAACACTGGCGCAACGTCCTTGAGCTGATAACTCAGTATTTTTTTCGGCTATTGTCGTCGTCACCATGGAATCTTGCTCCAGAAAAACTGGGTTTCCATTGCCGTCAACATCCCATACCCTGCGATCGTGCCAGATAATCAACGGATAGGTGTTCGACTTTAGGTTCATAACCGTTTGCCACTGCCCTCCACTCTGGCGACAGACAAATTTTTTACCCATTTGCTCAATCAACCGAATCGCCTCATAAGCAGCTAGGGCATTGCCTTGTTTCCAATAGAAGCTGGCAGCGGTGCGTAAATCAGAGACGGCACCTTCCGAGTCTCCCATAGCATCGCGGGCTAAAGCACGACCTTGATAAGCTTGGGCATACTCACCGTTGATGGCGATCGCCTGATTAAAATAAGTAAGGGCTTGTTGATAATTGTGCTGTTCTAGGGAAGTTTGCCCCGTATTGTATATATTTTGGGGGACACTGCGATCCATTTGGGCAAGCTGTGACATTATACTTTCCCCTTGAGCCGCTTCAGGAACCACACCCCCCAGAGTTACTAGGATCGCGGTGCCAGCTAAAACAGAAGAGAGCCAGTTGAGGACAGGAAACTTAGCAATCATAAACTTTTTCCGGGTAATAGCGTAAGCAAATCCCGTAGGGTGCGTTCGCAAAAGTGCAGGGCACCCTACTCTTCTAAAGTTTACAGCGATCGCCCATAGAATACTTAACGATTAATTATCCCCTAAAATATACCCACACCCACTAATCCCAGTTTCCAAAGTCCATTCAACTGAGCCTGGGAATCCAGATTTACCGAAGAAGTAGACGGAGCCTCTTGAATTTCAAACACCCCTCCTTGGGTAACATCTTGCACTCCCACCGTGAGAGCAAAATCTCCCTGATTCCGATAAGCGGGGTTTTTAATCAGGAGTACCCCATAATTTTCACTATCAACACTTCTGGATTTAAAAAATGCCCATCCCTGGGTCAACGCACCAAATCCACCAATAGTGGCAATGCGCGGTGTGGGATAGGATTCTCCTTCTGGGGCCCATAATAAGGGTTGATCGCCAGAAACCAAATCATCTAAAGACCAAGTTTGGGTATTCTTAAACGTAGCTTCAAAATCTGAGATGGCAAAATAGTCTACATCTTGAATCGTTCGATAGGGTTCGGAATCATCATAACTGAATTGACCTTGCCCAATCACCTCACGCCTCGTCCCAAAAAATTGCATGGTTAGGGTGATGGTCTTCGCTTGAGCAACCGCTTGCCCTATGATGAAACTAGAGCTAGTTAGAGCAAGGGTGAGAGCAAAAATAGAGGAGATATAGCGCTTCGCGCTAGGGAATAGGGAATAGGGAATAGGGAATAGGGTTGTCGTACATGGCTTTGAGGATTCAGCACTATACTCCATAACATCGCCAAGTGCTGTAAAGTTAGCGGGTTTTAATCGTCTGTTCATATAGATAGTCCAACTAAGAGAGTAAATCCTGCGATCGCGGTTAATTGAGAAATGCGCACCAGTGAAGGGCACAATTGTTTACAATAAAGGGAAAATCCTGCGGACAACAGCTCCAAGGATTTTCTCTGGCTATGCAGATGTCACCTTAACCCCAATTTGGTTTATGAGGCAACGGGATCGATTCAGTCAATTTAAGGTATCGGATCGGAATGTGAGTCTATGGCGCGATACACTCACCGGAAATCGGCCGATCGCGATTAAACGTCCTCCTCTGCAATTACTCTTACTGATGGTTCTACTGTTGACAACCACGGGATGTAAATTGCTCCCTCGTCCTGAATCAAGTGCCTTTTCCCAACCCGTCGCCAATCAACCCCAGACCATTTCTGTGGATGTGGCAACGGTTGCGGCTAGCGATCGCGGAACGCGTTTAACCTATACGGGAACCACAGAACCGATTCAGGAAGTGACATTGCGATCGCAAAGTGAAGGACAGCTCCTTTATCTGAGTGTAGATGTGGGCGATCGCGTCCGTCGAGGCCAAGTGATTGCCGAAATTGATAAAGCCTTACCCACCGCAGCCATTAACCAAGCTCAGGCAGAACTCTCGGCTCGTCGGGTAGAAGTCGCCCAAAGTGAAAGCCAGATTCGCCAGTTACAAACCCAAATTGAAATTGCCAAACTTGAATTAAGCCAAACTGAAGCCGATGCCCAACGTTTGGAAACGTTGTATAAAGAAGGAGCCATTTCTAAACAAGATGCGGAATTAGCCCGCACTTCTGCCGAAAGAGCTAAACAAGCTCTCTCGGCAGCGGAAGCTCAGATTGTCACGCAAAATAAGGTCATCGCCGCAGCTCAGGAGCGAGTCACTGCCCAACAAGCCATTCTCAGTCAAGCCCAAGAGCGTCAATCCTATACGGAAGTAGAAGCTCCTATTTCTGGCACTATTTTAAACCGACAAACAGAATCAGGTACGGTGGTAAGACCCGGCGATGAGTTGCTCAGAATTGGGGATTTTAGCCGCGTGAAAGTCAATGTGGAAGTTTCGGAATTAGATTTGTATCAAATTTATCTGGGGCAATATGTATCGGTGACTTTAGATGCCTTTCCTGACCAAGAATTTGCGGGAGAAGTCACCCGAATTTCCCCAGCAGCCGATCCGGTGGCGCGGTTAATTCCCGTGGAAGTAACCATTTCTAATCGTAGCGGGCGCTTAGGGAGTGGATTATTAGCCCGAGCTAACTTTGAAGTGGGCGATCGCCAAACGATCCGGGTTCCCCAAAGAGCCTTGGTTAACCGAGAAGGTGAGGATGCTACCCTATTTCTGATTGATGAGACCAGTGGAAACATCGTAACCTCTCGACGGGTCATCCTGGGAACAACCCGCGATGGTGAAGTGGAAATTGTCTCTGGTTTAGAACCTGGAGAACGCTATGTCTTGCAAAGTTCTCGACCCCTTGAGGATGGCGATCGCGTAGAATTAAGTATCCTCTCTTCCCCATAACTCGGGTAAACCTAGGTTTTCTTGGATTGCCTGTTGCCTTTTGCCTCTTGCTTTTCCCTTAATTTTTATGACCGATAAAACCCCTCTAACTGTGCTGCAAAATCTTTCAGATTCCAAAAAAAAGCTAGGGTTACTGGCGATCGCTGGAATCATTATCCTGGGTGCAACCGGTAGCCTGGCTTATTGGCTATTCGTTGGACGGACTCAAGTTCCCAAAGATATGCAACTGGGAGCCAATGTAGTTCCCCAAGATTCCCTGATGACCATTTCTTTATCCACCAATGAGCGTCAATGGGAAAATTTACGATCCTTTGGCACCCCCAATACTCAAGCAGCATTAGACGAAAGTTTAGCCCAACTGCGCTATCAATTTCAAACCCAAACGAAATTAGATTACCTCCAAGATATTCAGCCTTGGGTGGGACAAGAAGTAACCTGGGCCTATTTAGCGCCAGAAATAGCGGAGGATGAATCCCCCTCTGAAGAAGAACGGATAGTGATGGTGGAACAACCCTCTTGGGTGATGATTGTTCCGATTGCCAATCCCTTGAAAGCAAAGGAAATTTCGGGAAAATTAGTCGATCAAGAACTCACCCAACGCACGTATAAGGATATTGAAATCCAAGAAACAAAACCCGATGCAGATGTGGTATTTTCTTCGACGGTTTTGGATGGCCGATATTTAGTCATTAGTAGCGCTCCAGAAGCCACGGAACGAGTCATTGATACGTTTAAAGGATCGGCTTCTGTGGCTTCGACTCCGGGATATAAAAATGCTTTAGAACAGTTGGGAACGTCTTCAGGTTTGGCACGCATGTATGTCAATATTCCTGAAGCCACTAGAGTTGCTGCTGCCAATTCTGTACGCCCGATCGCCCCAGAAGAATTGGACAAAATTCAAACCAATCAGGGATTAGCGGCTACGTTAGAAGTGGCCTCGAATGGTTTAGTGTTTAAGGGGATTACTTGGCTGAGTAATCAAGCGGATCGGAAATTACAAACCGATAGCCTAAGCTTGGATCTGGGAAATTATCTCCCCAGTGATACGTTGATGATGCTCACCGGCAGTAATTTGAATCAGGCATGGAATCAATATGCCACAGGTGTGGAGGGGAATCCCTTAGCGCCCTTAAATCCAGAAGGCTTAAAACAAGGTTTATTAGATACTACGGGATTAAGTTTAGAAGAAGATTTACTTAAGTGGATGAATGGCGCATTTGCGATCGCCATGATTCCTGCCGATCAAAATACGTCTCCAATTCCATTTGGCTTTGCGGTGATGGTGAATACCGGCGATCGAGAAGCGGCGAACGAAACCTTTGCCAGCCTCGACCAAGCCATGCAAGATAAATATCAGGTGCAAATTAATTCAGAAACCATCGGTGAAACCGAAGTTACTCAATGGCAACTTCCCTTTGGCATTATTGACATTAGTCGAGCCTGGTTAAGTGATGACTTAGTCATGATGACCTTTGGCGCACCCATCTCCAACCGTATCATTACCCCTCCTGAAGATCCCCTCGCGAGTAGCACAGGCTTTACAACCAGTATTCCCGAAGGTCTGAGTCCCCAAAGTGGTTATTTTTACGCCGATATCGAGCGTCTGTTTAACCAAAATCTCCCCCTACCAATTATTATGCCTCCGGATCAAGCGAATCTCTTTAAGGCGTTTGACTCCATTGGCGTAACCTCCGCTATTACTAGCCCCCGTACCACCCGCTATGACTTGCTGGTGCGCCTGAAAAAAGGTCAGGAACCCGGACCCCTACCCTCTCCGAGCTTAAACCCCTCACCAACACCAGAAGCCTCTCCAGAAGCCTCTCCAGAACCTTCTCCAGAAGAGTCAGAAGAATAAGCTAGGCAATAGGCAAGGGTAACACCTAGTTTTTTACCTATTGCCTACTGCCTACTGTCTAACTATCCGAACTTAACGAGTTCCTGGCTATAACAACTCAAAGGAATTCATAAAGCGCTCTACTAAATCAGCGACTGAAGATGCGCTAACGAGGAAGTAAATTTTGTTTTCTGCTAGATACAAGCGCAGGACTAGCAACCCTTCCCCCTCAATTTCGCTGACGCGGTATTCACGACCAGGATAGCCATTGAGATCGATTAATTGCTCCTGACTTTTGAGGTCTGGCATTTCCATTCCCTCCAGGAAGCTATCGCTCATTTCGTCGAGAATCTGTTTATCGCTGGCTTGCTGGAGGTATTCAGTGGGCAACTCCATATAAAATACTCCATAGATTCCCTCTTCGTCTTCAAATTGGATTTCTTCAATGGTCAGAGTTTCGCCACCAAAATCTTCAGAACTCCTTTCCTCTTCGGGTTCTCCTGGCATCTGGACTCTAAAGTTTCCGGTTTTGGTATAGGTTTGCCAATCAGACTGAGACAGAACTAAGGGCAAATGGGTATGGGGAAGCAAAACCTGGCTTGCTTCAAGGGGAAGAGTAAAGCCGAAGGGAGCCAGCATTGCGGCGATCGCCAATATTCTCAGTTTCACATTTGTTATCGTCAACATTGGAGTTTCCTGGGAAAGAACCGTTATGATTGCCAATCATCCTAGGGTGGGCAAGAGAATCAGCGATGGATTCAACTTCGACAACTCTATACCCTGCTCACCCTACCCGCCACTATTCTCGAATTCAGGTTACCCAACCTTTGCAAAGGGGGATAACCGACAATTCCAAGGGTTTAATCTAAAGATACTTTAAAGGGAGGAGAACCCGATCGCGTTTTCCTTTCATTCTAGTAATCAAGATATTCAATACCATAACCCATGAAAAACTTATCTTGGCTCAATCGCAAAACCGCCTGGAAATCCCTGCTACTCATCGTTCTAATGGTTTCCATCACCTTGGGTAGTGCCACCAGCGCCCTAGCTGCCCGAACCGGCGGACGCATTGGGGGCGGCTCATTCCGCGCTCCCAGCCGCACCTATAGTGCCCCTAGCCGCACCTATACAGGGGGTGGATATGGCTTTGGGGGGGGATTCGGTTTTCCCTTTTTACTGCCCTTCTTCGGCTTTGGAGGAGGGTTTGGTGGGCTATTTACAATCCTGATTTTTGTGGCGATCGCTAACTTCCTGATGCAAACCATGCGCCGCCTGGGGGATGGGGATACGGAAATGGTCGCCGGTAGCTCGAATCCCACGACCTCCGTTGCTCAAGTGCAAGTGGGACTCTTAGCCGATGCACGTAGCTTGCAAACTGACTTAGACCGAATTGCTCAAACCAGCGACCCCACTACCGGTGCTGGACGCGCCCAAATTCTACAAGAAGCGACTCTTTCCCTCTTGCGCCATCCAGAATATTGGGTGTATGGTAGTGCCGAAAGCTCTCCAGGACGGCTCGATACAGCAGAAGCTAAGTTTAACCAATTCTCCATTGCCGAGCGCAGTAAGTTCACGGAAGAAACTCTCACCAATTACAATAACCAGCTTAAACAAGCAGAAAGTAAGGGTGCATTACCGGGAGAAGCAACTGACGAGTTAGGGCAAGCCTCTGGTGAATATATTGTAGTGACTTTAGTCGCAGCCACCTTCGGTAAATTAGAGTTACCTGCAATTAATGGTTCTCAAGACTTGCGACGTGCCCTGAGTCAAATGGGATCGTTAGGGGAAGATAATCTATTGGCGATCGAAGTGCTTTGGACTCCCCAAGCCAGTGGGGATACCCTCACCAGTGATGATATTTTAGCCGCTTATCCCAATTTGAAATTGGTTTAAGCTCTTGGGAAATTCCTCCCGAATGCTTAGGGTTTAGAAACCGGGTTTTTTCAGCAGTATCGGTTCATTGGCTAAGGCGATCTGAAAACCCCGGTTTCTTCGGTCGAGTCTAGAAAAAGTGCTATAATCACCTAATTAATATCTGGATCGATTGATGAGCCATATAAACATTAAAGAGTTATTTTTCAAAGAAGTAGAACATCTTCCTGAATCAATGTTAGAAGAAGTCTGGGATTTTTTACTATAAATGGGGTTTTAGGAGATGTCTAATAGCCATAGCCCAGTAGGGTGCGTTAAGAACGCACCCTACCCAATCCTTATCCTTTTACACAAACAACTTGCTTCAGAGTAGCCACCACTTCCACTAAATCAGACTGATTATTCATCACCTGCTCAATGGGCTTATACGCTCCTGGAATTTCATCTAAAACGCCTGCATCTTTGCGGCATTCAACACCATCAGTTTGGGCAATCAAATCATCAAGAGTATAGGATTTTTTCGCCTTGGTTCTAGACATTAATCGCCCCGCACCATGGGAACAAGAGCAATAACTGTCCACATGGCCTTTCCCTTTGACAATATAGGATTTCGCACCCATGGAACCAGGAATAATCCCATAATCATTTTCTTGCGCTCGTACCGCACCTTTGCGCGTTACATAAACCGATTCACCGAAATGGGTTTCTTGTTCAGCATAATTATGATGGCAATTCACCTCAAGTAAAGGTTTCATCGGTTTGCCTCCAGTGAGATGTTTTTCGATAATGCGCTTTAATCTTGCCATCATCACATCCCGATTAAACCGAGCATACTGTTGTGCCCATTGTAAATCGTGCCAATAGGCAGTAAATTCTGGAGTTCCAGCGACAAAATAGGATAAATCAGGATCGGGTAAAGAGGTTTCGGCTAGCTTCGCTAAGTCCTTGGCTGTGTGAATATGATTCTGAGCTAATCGATTGCCAATATGCCGAGAACCAGAATGGAGCATTAACCAAACTCGATCTTCTGTATCGAGGCAAACTTCAATAAAATGGTTGCCCCCCCCCAGAGATCCCATTTGTTTCATGGCTTTACTATCCAGGTTTTGTACCCCTTTGTGTAAATCCTTAAAGTCTTGCCATCCTTGCCAGTTGGTGACCGTTTTTTCGACCTCTTTATTGTCATTGAAGCCTACCGGAATTGTGGATTCAATGTCTTGGCGAATCTTTTTGAGTTTCCCCTCAAGTTGAGCGGCGGTAAAAGGGGTTTTAACGGCTGCCATACCACAGCCAATATCGACACCTACAGCGGCAGGAATAATGGCTTCTTTGGTGGCAATAACCGAGCCAACTAAGGCTCCTTTACCTAAATGAACATCTGGCATTAACGCCACATGCTTAAAGACAAAGGGCAAGGAAGCCACATTTTTTGCCATGCGGGTTTCGTCGTGGGCTAGGGGGTGGTTTGCCCAAGAGAGTACGGGTTTGGCTTGGGCAAATTGCAGATGTTCATAAGGCATGGGAATAATCCTCTCCTGTCCAGCATTGGGGCAGATGACTGCATATACTACATGATAATACAATTAGGTGATATCTGTCAATTGCTAGGACTGCTGAATGAGTCTTGGTTCATCTTCAGTACGCATTTGCAGCAAGTATTTTTGAGATTTAAAACGTAGCTAATACTCACCAATCCAACTATATATCATTGAAGATTATTCCTGTATCTGAGTCGTGTGAGTTTCTGTTTCTTCAGGAATAGTGCGCGTCGTTTGATAAACTCTAATCGGTCGTTCTATGCCCCGAAAGCGATAACTTCCCATGGGCATAAATCCCCGGCGAACGCGCAATAATTTATAAGTTTTTTCACTGACTACACATTCTCCAGGAGGACAAATTCCTTCCATACGAGAAGCCAAGTTTATGGTCGATCCCAATACGGTATAATCGACTCGCTGGGAACTGCCAATATCGCCTACGACTGCCTTCCCACTATTAATGGCAATTCTCAGTTGTAAGGGTTCATTTAAACGCTTGGTTTTATTTAAATGCTCTAAGCGAGTCAGCATTCCTCTAGCGGCTGCCACTGCCCGGTCTGCGTGATCCGGTTGCACTTCTGGAGCGCCAAAAAATGCCATAATGCAATCGCCAATAAATTTATCTAAGGTTCCTTTGGCGACAAAAACTTCCTGGAGCATTTCTTCAAAGAATTTATTTAAAAGTTCGGCAATTTCTGAGGGGGAAAGCCGTTCAGAGAGGGCAGTAAAGCCCACAATATCGGCAAATAAAATACTAATTTCATATTCAGCTAGGGGTAAACGGCCATCGGTGAGCGCTCCGGCTGCCATCATTTGTTGGACAACGGAAGGGGTATGATAGCGTTCGAGACGCTGACGAATATTTTCTTCATCTCTGAGTTTTTCTTCTAGAAGCCATCTTTGTACAGAAGAGGCGACTAAGTTGGCTAGAGCGGAGAAAAAACTGAGGTCTTCTTCTGCTTCTACACTGGTGTACTGGGAAGAAACATGGGCATCGGCATAAAGAACGCCAAAGACTTGTTCTTCTTCCCACAAGGGAACAGCCATAGCAGAACGAATACCTTTGCTGAGGATACTCATTTCTCCTTCAAAGCGTTCATCGGCTTGTGCGTCTGCGGTTTGAATGGCGACTCTTTCGACAAAGACTTTTTGACAGATGCTGTGGGAAATCCAACTGCTATCGGCAGTGAGGGTATCTTGACCTTGATGACGGGTTGCTAGGCGAACTAATTTGAGTTGTCCAATGGCTTCTAAGTCAATTAAGAGGGCTAGACGATCAATGCGTTTGAGGTCTCGAAAAACGGCTTCTTGGACTTGGAGAAAGATGGCTTCGAGGGAACCGGCGGAGTTGAGGCCTTTACTAATGTCTACGAGATCTTTGAGCCGGGCGATCGCTTTACGGTTGCTGCTGGCGGTATCTTGCTCATTATGGGGTTGCAGCCATAATCGTTGCAGATCTTTAACATTACGGAGAATTGTTGTGCCATCAGTACTCAATTCTGGCCCTTTAGAAATCTCCTCTCCAGAAGGTTGCAGAATGAGAACCACTAAAGACACAACCCCAATTTGCACCACATCCCCATGATGAATCCATTGTGCAGATGTGGCGGGTAATCCGTTTAATAATGTGCCATTGAGACTGCCCATATCTTCGATGAGCCATCCATTCCCACGGGCAATAATTTGACCATGATAACGGGAAACACCAAAAAAAGGGAGGCAGAGGCTACAATCGGGCGATCGCCCTAAAACAAAGGGATTATCTTCAACCAATACGGTTCCTTCGGTATTCCCCTCAACTTGTATCCGCAGTTTAAGTTGGCTCATTGTCTTTCAACCCCTTGAGCCATGGTACTTGCAACATTCACGGACAACCAACGCAATTGAGAACAATCTAACTTACCCATTTTCTGAGTCCAAGCAAAGTAGTCACTCAAGTCTGAATGGAACGCCATACGCTATAAATTATCTCTTTATCGAGTAATCCAGAACTAAATCGGATGAACCCTGACCCTAGTATTACCTGTCAACTGATTGTTGGCAGGGTATTCTCTCTATTGTAAATAATGAGCCTGAGAATCATCTGTAGCTACAGTCAATCTCAGGGCAATTGTACTGATGTTACTGATGAGTGATTGATGTGTGCCTAAACCTATTCTTTGAGTTGAGTACCCTTTCTATAGCATCTAAGCGCCGCTTTTGATCTTTTCGGACAGTACTGCGATAGGAACCAAGTCCATCGGCTTCTAGTACTCCCGTGGTGGGATTGACGAAAGAACGCACGCGGGCACATAGTATGACTTGTTTTAGGTCTTCTTCCAGTTGGTGACAGGTTTTGAGGTGTTTAATATAGTCTTTTCCAGCTAGGGGAGATTGATTGATTAAATCTACTCCAGCTAACAATTCAAAGGTGCCCAGGTGAATACCAACGGTTTGGGCTTCTTCTTCGAGTTGGATAATGGAGGGTTTAAGTCGTCGCAGTTGTTTGAAGTCTGCTTCCTCGGGGCTGTCTGCACCATGTTGATAGGCGAAGGTTCCTAGGTTATGTTTGAAGTTTCCAGGATCGGTATGGCCAAAGTAGAGATCGGTATATTCTCCGCTAGGGGTACGGGTTCCTTCAGCAACTCCAATGGCGATCGCCCCTACGGAGTTGGGAGTTGCAAACAGATGTTCTGTAGAGAGATTAACTAATTTGGCTGATACCGTAAATCCAGGCAACTGCCGCTTGCGGGCCCGATCTCCTTCAACTGTTGGTGCTATTGTGGGGGAAAATAAGCCTCCAATTAATCCTAAAGTTGCCAAAATTTGCAACCAACAGAGAATTATTAATCTCTGATGTTTAACATATTTTTTTAATACGTTTAACCTGGATAATCGGCGCATCTAAACCCTGACTTGAAGCACGACAGGGCTAATCGTCCCATAAGGGATCGCGAGAAAACATCCTCTTATTGGGTGAATTTAATTTGTTATCAGAGAAATTACAGGATTTCAATATGCCTTATTTCTCACTGCCCACTCCCCATCGCCAATAAGGTGACCTCCCAAACTAATCGGGGTTGGACATAGTTCAGAAGGGCACGGCTGGCTTTTTCTAACGGTTGTAGCGTTTGGGAAGACGGGTGATTTTGCCAATAGAACTGTTGCAGATAGCCAATCAGCCACAGTTGGGTGGGGGTATCTAAGGTTTGAGGAATGGTTTTGGCTAAGGTTAATTGTTCTCGAGGAGTGGGGGGAAGATTCTGTAGAGACTGTAAGAGTTCTGGTGGGCAAGCTTGTAACTGCTCAAAAGCGGCGATCGCTTCCCCTGGACTGCCCTGAGCTAAGGCCATCACGGTTGGGTTCCCGACAATTTCCCCATAACCGCGCGATCGCAAAACCTGCGCCAATGTCTCTGGACTCAAACGATAAAAAGGAATTCGGGTACAGCGAGAAACAATCGTGGGCAACAGAGCAGCCTCAGAAGAGGCGATCGCAATAATCGTCGCTTGGCCCGGTTCCTCCAAGGTCTTCAATAACCCATTAGCCGCCCCTTCCGCCATCAAATCTGCCCGATCGATCGCCACTAAAGACCGGGGGGACTCCAAAGGGGGACGACTGAGAAATTGACTAATTTCTCGCACTTGTTCAATCCGAATCCGTGGCAGTGCTTTCCGTTTCACCCCTTCAGCTTTTGCCTGAGTTACCGATAGTAATTGTCCTTGATGTTGATACGTGGGTTCCACCCATAACAGGTCAGGATGATTCCCCTGTTCCATGCGTTTTCTAATCCGCGCCAGTTGTTCTGGAGTATCTTCTCGACTAGCCAGATATTGGACAAAATAACGAGCGCTCAAACGCTTACCAATGCCATCAGGCCCCACAAACAAATAGGCGGGGGCAATGCGATTTTTGCCAATCGCCTGACTAAGTAACCTCACCGCTTGCGGTTGGCCAATCACTTCTTCAAATTTAAGGCTCATTGCTCGGAAATTTTCAGGGTATATCCATGAGATCCAGCCTCGAGATCTCCAACAAATACTTGGTATTCGCCTGGAGGCCATTGACCAGGAATTTCGACGGTTGAGCCATCATGGGCCGGCACACAGAGGTCAAAGTCTTGGGGGCCGTCAATTTTGAGGGTCGGGTTACCCGAACTTTGCAGGCGGAAATGAATGGAAGTATCGGCCGTGACAGTCAGTCTCACATTGGGCGCAGCCGCTAAATTCCCGCAATTGCTTGCAGTGGGGCCACCAGATGTACCCGTGAGTTCCATGGGTTGAAACCCAGGACTGATGGTTTTTTGGGTGGTTTGGGCTAGACTGCTTAGGGAAGTCAGGGTGGCGATCGCCCCTGCTAGGATAGATAGGATCGCTACAGATGGTCTATTCATAGGTTAATCCTCGAATGAAGAAAGAATGAGGGCAGCGCCCTACTCTTATCGTCTACGACTTTAGGGTTATGCGATCAGATGATTTTATCCATTTACTTGTTTCCGGTCATCGGAAATGGGTAGGGGAGTAATGGCAAAATCGGCAAATGTAATCGTATAGTTGTCCTGCTGGCGATCGCGAATAAACGTTAAGATGACTTCGGACGCTACAGCCACTGCGAGCAAGACCAAATTACGGGCTAAGGGGTAGTCACAAACATCATCATTAGCCGGTGAAGGGACGCGATAGCGATCGTTCCAAATGATTTCCCCATAGTCCGCAGCTAATCCAATATGTAAGCAGGGAATCTGGTGTGTTGTGCAATAGTCTTTGACGCTTTGGCGACTGGGACTATTATCAAATGTATCAATCACCAAAGAGGACCCTTTGAGCAATTTATGAACGGTGTCGTCGGTTAAGCGTTGATTAATCCCTTGTAAACCGATCCCTAACGCCCGATAGAGAGTATTGGCGAGGATTTTAACTTTATAAGCACCCACATCCGATTGATAATAGGGTTGGGTCGAGAGATTACGCTCCTCAATGCGATCGTCATCAATCACCTTAATCTGAGTCAGTCCAGTTCTGGCCAAATTTTCCGTCAGATTTCCCCCCAAGGCACCGGCACCGCAAATGGCAATCGGAAAACACTTGAGCTTGGCCATAATAGGGGCTGTGCGGTGCAATTCTTCATGAAAAAACATAGACATAGTGATGCCTGCCAGACCTGCGATCGGTAATCTCCATTGTATAATGTTGGAGATCAAGCCTTCTCCCGTAAGAGAAGGACTTCTCCCATTCTCCGCGTCTGGGTGTTTGGAGTGTTTTCCGCACTAAATTTGAACATCATTCCCTTGAGAGCTGGTTACCTTGGGGCGATCGCCGATCCCCCTCCTTTATGAATGTGACTGATATTCTTTGGGTTCTCGTCTGTTCGGGGCTAGTCTTTCTCATGCAACCCGGATTCATGTGTTTAGAATCTGGCCTGACTCGTTCCAAAAACAGCATTAACGTTGCTGTTAAAAATATAGCCGATTTTGGCATCTCTGTTACCCTATTTTGGGCGATCGGATATGCCCTCATGTTTGGGGAAAATCCCAGTGGATGGCTGGGCATCAGTAATTTTTTTATTAATATTAGTACCCCCTCAGTCGCCACTTTTTTCCTCTTCCAAACCATGTTTTGCAGCACCTCTACCACCATCGTTTCTGGTGCAGTCGCAGAACGGATGAAATTTATTTCCTATCTCGTGGTTGCAGGTCTCGTTTCTGGCCTCATTTATCCCATCTTCGGTTGTTGGGCTTGGAATGGTCTGAACTTAGAAAATACCTCCGGTTGGCTACAGAATCTGGGGTTTGTCGATTTTGCTGGCTCAACAGTTGTTCATAGTATTGGGGCGTGGGTTTCTTTAGCTACACTATCCGTGGTTGGGCCCCGTTCCGGACGATTTCGATATTCGGGACACCCCCGTAAAATCCACGGATCTAATATGCAACTTGCTGTCCTAGGAACTCTACTGTTATGGTTTGGATGGTTAGGCTTTAATGGGGGCAGTACGTTAAGCCTCAATGACCAAGTCCCTGGAATTATGGTCAATACTATGATGGCCGGATCGTCAGGAATGCTAACCGGTGCAGCCATTAGTTGGTATCGGCGCAAAATTCCCCAGGTTGAAGCCTTAATGAATGGCTCTTTGGCTGGCTTAGTTGCCGTAACCGCTTCTTGTCATGCCGTCACAACATTAGAAGCTGTCATGATTGGCATCATAGGAGCGGGAATTATGATGATTGTCGCTCAACTTTTGGAAGATTTTAAAATAGATGATGCCGTTGATGCCATTGCAGTCCATGGAGGATCTGGTATTTGGGGAACCTTAGCCGTTGCCTGGTTTGGCGATCCCCAGATTCTGGGAACGGGGTTAACGGTTCGAGAACAATTCGGGGTACAACTGTTAGGAATTATCGTTGCTGGAGTGTGGGCTTTTTCTCTAACCTATGGGATTTTATGGAGCCTAAACCAGTTGATTGCTTTACGGGTTTCTTTAGCGGAAGAAAAAATTGGTTTGAATATTTCTGAGCATCAGGCACAGACAGAAATCCACGATCTCTTTCAAGTGATGCAAGAGCAGGCTAATACTCAGGATTTAGCTCTGCGCGTACCGGTAGAACCCTTTACAGAAGTGGGACAAATTGCCCATCGTTACAATCAAGTGATGGCGGCTCTAGAGGAAGCAGTGAGTAAAACTCAGGCGGTGTTTAATACGGCCAGTGATGGAATTTTAACGTTTACTCTAGATAATTTAGAAATTAGCAAAGCGAATCCCAGTGCAGAAAAGATTTTTGGTTATCCTCTTGCGGAATTAATGGGATTATCTATTGAGCGGTTGATTTCGATTCCAAGCGATCCCCTAGCTGACCGATTAACCGTGATTCGAGAACTGATCAAACCGGGAAGGCATGAAGCGATCGGATTGCGATCGAATGGGGAAGAATTTCCGATAGAAGCAACCTTAACAAAGGCTAATTTAGGCGAGCATCGCACGTTTTATGTGGGGACATTTAGAGATATTACTCGACGGAAGAAAACCCAAGCCGATCTCGCTAAAGCTAATGCGGAAATTTTGGAACTCAATCAGCAGCTTAAAGAGGAGAATTTACGCATGAGTTCTGAGTTGGATGTGACTCGGAAGTTGCAAAAAATCTTGTTGCCAACAGCAGAAGAATTGACCGCTATTCCGGAGTTGACCTTTGCTGTATTTATGGAGCCAGCTTTTGAGGTAGGTGGGGATTATTATGATGTTTTGCTTCACGATTTAGGGATAAAAATTGCTATTGGTGATGTGACGGGTCATGGGTTGGAAAGTGGAGTCTTGTCGATTATGGTGCAAACGGCAGTCCGGACGTTGTTGGAAGCAGAGGAAACCGATCCGGAGCGCTTTTTGGATATTCTGAATCGCACGATTTATCATAATGTACAACGAATGAAATCGGAAAAAAGTTTAACGTTAAGTATTTTGGATTATACTCAGGGACAGCTCAGGTTGAGTGGTCAACATGAGGAGTTGTTAATTGTGCGTGCAGATGGAAGGATAGAGCGCATTGATACACTTGATTTGGGAATTCCGTTGGGATTACAAGAGGATGTCTCTGAGTTTTTTGACTCAATTGTGGTAGATCTAAATCCAGGGGATGGCGGTGTTTTGTATACAGATGGAATTACGGAAGCGGAAAATAGTGATGGTAAACGTTATGGTTTAGATCGGTTTTGCGATCGCATCACTCAGGTGTGGCATTATTCAACGGAAGAGATTCGCGATCGCCTGATTGCGGATGTTCGCTCTTATATGGGTTCCCACACCATGTATGATGATATTACGTTGGTGGTCTTTAAGCGCAAAGAGTTATAGTTATTTTAATTAAGGATGGGACACAACGGTAAGAGCAAATGGCGTTTACTCCTACAGTCGTTCTAGTTGTAAACCGATCATGATTGTCCCACTCTTAATTAATAGCAAAGAAGGAGTGGGTTAGCATAGCTAAATTGTGGTTTTAGGGAACCGGGAACAGAAAATCTATTAACTTTCCCTTCCCTGACTATAGTGCTACACTATTAAAAGTCAAAATTTTCAGGACTGTTTGTTTCGTACATTTAGCAAATAAATCCGGATCGTTGCAGGGTTCGATCACCAATTGTCCCATTGTACCATCTATCATCGCTATCAGTAATTGAGCGGTAATCTCAGGGACTAACGTCGTATCAATTTGCCCTCTAACTTGTCCTTGGCAGATGGCTGTCTCAATTGCTCTCAACGCCTCCGCTTGTATTGCTTGAAGGAGGTTGGCGATCTCTTGGTTGCGTCCGGCCTCTGCTAGAATTTCTAACCAAAGCTGACAGTCATGGCGATGGGTATTGATCGTGCCAATTCCGGCGATCAAGTCTGCTAAAGCAATGGCTTTGTCCTCTGCGCGGGCTAACTCTCCCAGCAAGGTTGCGGTTATGGCTTGCTCTTCTTCCACAATCGCTTCAATAATGGACTCTTTTGACGGAAAGTATCGGTATAGCGCTCCAGGACTCATGCCAACTGCCTTGCAGATTTTGGCCATGCCTGTTCCGTGAAAGCCTGACTCTAAAAAGCATTGGGCGGCAACTTCCAGGATGCGATCGCACTTTTCTTTAAATTTTTTTTCATCTCGGGTTCTTGGCATGGTTCACTAGGAAGCTTTTCGTAGGTTGGATAGATCGATTCGCTTGAGCGCACAGTACCCTTATTGTGGCTCTATTATCTTACTTTATAAAGCGAATGAACATTCTTTCTTTTTATCTTGACAGCCTCACTTTCCGGTTGTTATTGTAAGAATGAACATTCACTCTATAAAAATGCGTGCCTCTCCTCTGTCAAGACCCCTACGCTACCTGACCCTCGGCCTGCTCGTCGCCATGCTCGGCAGCATTGCTGGTTGCAAGTTTGAATGGCCCGTCACCGATTCGGAACCTGAAGTGATACAAGCTCCAGTCAAACCCTCGCGACTGGTTGTTTTGGGTCGTCTGGAACCCGCTTCGACTGCGATCGCCCTATCAGCCCCGTTAGCCTTGGAACACGATCGGGTCGCGGAGCTGCACGTCCGAGCTGGGGATACAGTCGCTGCGGGTCAGATCGTTGCTGTACTCGATTCCCACACCCGTCTCCAACACCAGGTGGCTCGCGCTCGCAAGCAGGTCAAGTTAGCCCAACAGCAGCTCGCGCGGGTACAAGCAGGAAACCAGAAAAGTGAAATCGCTGCTCAAAAGGCTGTTGTCGTCCAACTCCAGGCCAAGCTGACAGGAGAGATGACCACCCAAGCCGCCACCCTCGAGCGGTTGCAGGCTCAACTTGACAATGCTCGGACAGAATTTGAACGGTTTGAACAGTTATATATAGATGGGGCTGTTTCCGCCTCGGCACGAGACACTAAAGCCTTGACTCTCAACTCGGCACAAGCAATGGTTTTGGAAGCTGAGGCTGCCCAGGTTCGCGATCGCCAAACCCTACAGGCGCAAATTAAAACAGCTCAGGCGACTCTCGAGCAGCTCCAAGAGGTACGTCCTGAAGATGTGGCTGTGGCTCAAGCTGAAGTCGATGCAGCAGTCGAAGCCCTAGCTCTAGCTGAGACAGACTTAGAACAAGCACGAGTGCGCGCGCCCTTCGCAGGTCAGGTACTTGAAGTTCATGTATATCCAGGCGAACGTGCAGACGGGGCAGGCATTGTTGAACTTGGCCAAACGGAAGAAATGGTGATTGTTGCTGAAGTTGATGAAACGGACATTCGCCAAGTGCAGTTGGGACAAATGGCCACAGGTGTGGCGGCTGCATTGGAAGACCCAATCCAGGGCATGGTTACCCACATTGGTCGTGCCGTCCGCAAACAATCGGTATTTAGCGATCAACCGGGGAGCAATTTAGATAGCCGCGTGATTGAAGTGCGCATTGCCCTCGATTCAGAGGCCAGCCAACGGGTTTCTGGTCTGACCAATCTCCAAGTCGAAACTGCCATCCAACTTAACTAATTGCGTCGCCTACCTAACCATGTTGCTAAAATACTTCCGCAAAACCCCCCTTGCTTGGCATCAGCTCGTTAAGCAAAAAGCTCGCCTACTTGTCGCCCTTGCCGGGATTGCCTTTGCCGACGTTCTCATGTTTATACAAATGGGCTTGTTAGATTCCCTGTATGACAGTGCGACAAAGCCACACCAGGAGATGGATGCCGATTTAGTGTTACTCGATCCCCGAGCAAAAACCTTAATCAATCTGCCTAGTTTCCCCCGCAAGCGACTCTATCAAGCTCTCGGATACGATGGCGTAGCCTCGGCCATGCCACTCTCTATCGGCATGGCCTCCTGGCGCAATCCGGAAACCCATATCAATCACGACATTCTACTGTGGGGTATCGACCCCGAGCGATCGCCCTTTACCAACATCCAGGATGCGGAACGGGTGCAATCCTTAAAGCTTCTTAACCGAGTCCTCTTCGATCGTACCTCGTCGAGTAAATTCGGACCGATTGCCCAACGCTTCCAAGAGCAAGGAACCGCGATCGCAGAAGTTAGCGACCAACGAATCAAAGTCACGGGCTTATTTGCAATGGGGGTTTCTTTTGGTGCTGAAGCGAATGCGATCGCCAGTTTCTCTACCTTCCTTACCTTATTGCCCAACCGCCAGGCGAATCGCGTTAATATCGGCTTGCTCACCCTTGAGCCGGGTGCAGATCTAGAACGAGTTCAGGGACAATTACAAGCGGGCTTACCCCCCGATGTTAAAGTCGTCACCAAAGCTGAATTTATCGAGCTAGAAAAAGTTTATTGGAGTGAAGGAGGTACGGGCTTTATTTTTAATCTTGGTGCAGTGGTTGGCTTCATTGTCGGGACGGTAATTGTTTATCAAATACTCTACACTGATGTCTCCGACCATTTGCCGGAATACGCCACGTTGAAAGCCATGGGTTACAGCGATTCCTACCTCGATGGTGTTCTTGTTCAAGAAATCCTTGTCCTGGCCGTGTTCGGATTTATTCCTGGTTTCTTCTTTTCTGTAGGGCTTTATCAGCTCACTGCCAATGTGACGGCTTTGCCGGTTGTGATGAAAACCGGGCGTGCCATTATCGTGCTGATGTTAACGCTGGTCATGTGTGCCGGTTCGGGCCTCATCGCTCTGCGAAAACTGCGCTCTGCCGATCCCGCTGATATTTTTGGCTAGTATCTCCGTCTACAGCTTAGTAATATGAATTTTTAACTGTCTCAATGAATACAACAACGTTTGTCCCTGAATCGACATCCGCGATCGCCATTAATCATCTTAATCACCATTTCGGTACTGGTGCGCTTAAAAAGCAAGTTCTCCATGACATTAGCCTGGAGATTCAATCTGGGGAGATTGTGATTATGACTGGCCCCTCTGGTTCAGGCAAAACAACCTTGTTGACCCTCATGGGGGGATTGCGATCGGCACAGAATGGTAGCCTGAGAATATTGGGTAATGAATTTCAAGGCGCTAGGAAAGAACAGTTGAACGAATTGCGTAAGCAAATTGGCTATATTTTCCAAGCTCATAATCTGATGAGTTTCCTCACGGCTAAACAAAACGTTCGTATGTCCCTCGAATTGCACGAGGATATATCGCCAACCAAACTAGATAAAAAAGCTGCTGCTATGCTCGATCGCGTTGGCCTTGGAGATCGCATTAATTACTATCCCGAAAACCTATCGGGCGGCCAAAGACAGCGAGTGGCGATCGCCCGCGCCCTCGTCAGTAATCCCAAAATTCTCCTAGCCGACGAACCAACGGCTGCCCTTGATAAGAAATCCGGTCGTGATGTAGTCGAACTCATGCAAAAGCTGGCGATCGAGCAGAAGTGTACGATTTTACTCGTTACCCACGACAATCGGATTCTCGACATTGCCAACCGTATTATTTACATGGAAGACGGCTATCTCACCCACCTCCCCGAAGATCCTGGGACAGATCGCGATCGATAGTTCTGACCAATAGGCTCTAAGCGCTACATTGGAGTAATTGCCGAGACTCTTGAGACTCAATAGTCCCTCGATCTAATCTCTGAATGGGTTCCCACTGACAAATTTGTTGGAAAATAGTTTGATATCCTAACACATTGGGATGCAATCCGTCGGGGCCGAGGCGCTCCTGTTGCCAATTGAGGGAATGTTGCGTCCAGAGATCGAACAAATCTAAATAGGGAATTTGGCGCTGTTTGCAAGCTTGGCGCGTAGCCTCCTTGTAGCGATATTGTTGTTCGTGGTTATAGTACAAACAGTCTAAAAAGGGCATTTTGGATTCATCAACCGGAATCATGCCCACGTAGAGGACGGGACAGAGTTCTTTGGATTGATCCAATAAGTAACTTAATTCTGCTTGAAACTTATTAAAATCTGTATAGTTGCGTCCGTGGGGACGAGACACACAAGCGGAATCATTCAATCCTACGGATAAGATTAACAGATCGGGAAGTCGATTACGCAACTCTCCCCGACGACAAAACTCGCATTCTAACCGTTGGACGACTTGTGGGGTGCGATCGCCTCTGACTCCCAAATTATAAACCACATGGCCCGCAGTCTCTGGAGCCATCCACGAGCGGCGCAGGCGTTCTACCCAACCCCCACCTTCGAGATCTCCAAACCCGTACACCAGACTATCTCCAAAGGCAATAATTTTGAGAGCAGAACCCTTAGAATTGTTCTGAGTTGAACCCGGGGAAACTGATGCAGTAGGACAATAGTGCATAGAGAGAATACTCAAACTAAGGTGTACAGCCGTATGGCAGTGAATGAGTTGGTTAGGATAGTAGGATATTATTTGAGGCAAAAGGCAATAGAAAATGCCTTAACTATCCTTCCACTGCTATATCATTATGAGTAACTCACCGGCTGACCGGTGTGTGGGCCTCAATATAGTTGTACACCGTAACAGAAAATTAACAAAGTCGCCCAAGGCGATCGCTTCAATGATTCAATTCAATTAATTATTAATAATTAAGTGTATATGACTATCACCTATTGCCTACAACTCTCGCAAGGGGCTATTGGGGTCGGTTGACCCCACCCCAATAATTGCCCTTACCATTTGAGTAAGTTAAACTGCTCCATATCCACGGTATTGCGGTTACGGTAAATCGATAGGACGATCGCCAAGCCTACGGCTGCTTCGGCTGCGGCTACGGTAATCACAAATACCGTAAACACTTGGCCGCGAATGCCTTGGGGATCTAAGAAATTAGAAAAGGCCATCAAATTTAAGTTAACCGCATTGAGCAATAACTCAATCGACATTAACACTCGTACCGCATTTCGGCTAGTAATCAAGCCATAAATACCGATACAAAATAGGGCGGCTGCAATGAGCAAAAAATATTCGAGTTGTAAAACCATTATGTTTCCACTTCTCCCAATCAATGAACTAGCTCTGTTCCCCTTTAAGATTCCGTTTCTTTACTGGACGAGACCAATTCTCTTGGTCGTTCCGGCAATTGTAAAATATCAGAAATCCCTCTACCCTGGGGAGGTTGGTCAGGAATTTCTTCCCGACGGGCGAGAATAATTGCCCCCACTAAAGCCATTAATAGGAGGACAGAAGCCAACTCAAATGGCAGGAGAAAATCACTAAAGAAATGCAAACCGATCAGCACTGTTGCACTATCTCCGGCGATCGCCTCTGTGGAGAGTTGCCAGGGCGTTTGCAGAACCATCATACTCAATAGGGCAAACAACCCCCCACAAACGGCAGCCGTTGCACCCTTGCGAATCCACCCCCGAACCAGGGGTTGATAGTCTTCCTGTTTATTCACTAACATAATGGCAAACAGGATGAGGACATTAATTGCGCCCACATAGATCAAGGTTTGAGCGGCTGCCACAAACCCCGCATTTAGTAACAGATACAGCCCAGCCATACTGATCAACACTCCCGCCAATAAAAAGGCAGAGTGGACAATATTCTTCAGTAAGACTACGCCAAGAGCTGCGGCGATCGCCATAATCGCCAACAGCCCAAATGAGACCAATTGAACCCCTTCAGCTAAATTCACGTTCTTTAATCCTTGTTTGGTGTTTCCGATTTTTCCAGAATTTCCTCTGGTCGCAGTCCAGCCCGTCGCTCTGTATGGGATACGGTATGAGGGTCAATGACTCCCTTGGGCAGATAAGCAAATTCACGCATCGGTTGAACCATGGGGTCATTAGTGACTTTATACGGAATGCGCCCTAGGGCTACATTATCATAGTTCAACTCGTGGCGATCGTAGGCTGCCAACTCATACTCTTCCGTCGCAGACAAACAATTCGTCGGACAATATTCAATGCAATTGGCGCAGAAAATACAAACTCCAAAATCGATACTATAGTGCTTGAGTTGTTTTTTCTTCGATTCTTTATTCATCTCCCAATCGACCACTGGAAGATTAATCGGACAAACCCGCACGCAAACTTCACAGGAAATACACTTATCAAACTCAAAATGAATCCGTCCCCGATACCGTTCCGAAGGAATCAGTTTTTCATAGGGATATTGCACGGTAATGGGACGACGTTGCATATGGTCAAATGTCACCGAGAGGCCTTGACCAATATATTTCGCTGCTTCTACCGTCCCTTTCGCGTAATCACCGACTTGTTTTAAGAACTTCAACATGATGGATTAACCACTCGTAACGACACAAAACAGGTCACTCTCAACTATCCGCCAAAGGCAAAGGGAAAGACTAACTTTAAGGCTGCTGTCAATAGAAGATTAACCAAAGAAACTGGCAGGAGGAATTTCCATCCTAAATCTAACAGTTGGTCAATCCGCACGCGGGGTAAAGTCCACCGACACAGAACAGCAATGAAGACCAGTAAATAGGTTTTGAAGATCACCATCGCGATCCCTAAACTGGCCATCAGCACTTGTAACCAGCCAGTCGTTTCCGGTATCCCCAACCACTGGGCCACTTGATCGACGGGAATAATAAATTCCCATCCTCCTAAGTATAGGACAGCCACCAGAAGGCCAGAAAGTACTAAGTTTACATAGGAACCGAGGTAAAACAGGGCAAATTTCATGCCTGCGTATTCGGTTTGATATCCAGCCACTAATTCTTCTTCTGCTTCCGGTAAATCGAAGGGCAGGCGTTCGCATTCAGCTAAAGCAGCGATCCAAAAAATGATAAATCCTACCGGTTGCCGCCAGACATTCCAGCCGAGAATTCCATATCCGGATTGTTGCTCCACAATATCAACGGTACTGAGGCTATTGGACATCATAACGATCGCCAGTACACAAAAGGCTAAGGGAATCTCATAGCTAATCGATTGTGCGGCTGCCCGCAGGCCTCCCAACAGGGAATACTTGTTATTGGAGGCATACCCTGACATCAACAAGCCAATGGGGGCAACACTGGAAAGGGCAATCCACAAAAATATTCCAATTCCCAAATTGGAGATCATTAAGTTTTCTCCAAAGGGCACAATTAGAAAGGACAAAAAGACCGGGATCACGACCAGAGCCGGCCCGAGGGTAAACAAAATTGGATCGGCTTTATCGGGAATAATATCCTGTTTCAACAGCAGTTTCAGACCATCAGCAACCGGGACTAAGACCCCAAACGGACCCATATATTCGGGCCCAATACGCTGTTGTACGGCAGCCGATACTTTTCTTTCTAACCAGGTGGTGACCAATACGCCTACCGTTGCACCCACCAGAACCACTAACATCGGTAGGGGAACCCACAGGGCTTTTGCCGCTCCCTGGGGGAGACCGAAGTTAGTCAGTAATTCGATAAAACTTCTTTGTAAGTCAATTCCTAAATTCATCTTTCCTCGCGATTCCAGTGAAAGGAAGGATTACTTCCTTTATGGATTTTAGAGTTTATTGAGGTTTTTTTGGGTCTGATCTGCTAATTAGACCCATAAACATGCTTCCTATTTGACCATAAATAGTCCCATGGGGGAATGGGATGGGGCGATCCGCCTCTTCAACTGTGATTTGCCTTTAAGCTAAAAATAGGAAATTAAAGGAGACACATTCGATGAGTACAGAGCGCTGGACCGATGAAAGATTAGACCGTTTAGCCGATCTGCTCGAAAGCAATAGTCGTGTGATGGAAGCTTTAACCCAGGCCTCAGGAGAAGCTAGGGAAGAGCGGCAACAGTTATTTGAAACAGTCCAGAGCCACGATCGCATTCTTGAAAGTAACGCGAGGGCCGCCGAGAGGCAAGAGCGCCTGATTGAAAGTAATAGTCATATGATGGAAACTTTAACCCAGGCCTCAGGAGAAGCTAGGGAAGAGCGGCAACAGTTATTTGAAACAGTCCAGAGCCACGATCGCATTCTTGAAAGTAACGCGAGGGCCGCCGAGAGGCAAGAGCGCCTGATTGAAAGTAATGCTCGTGTGATTCAAGCTTTAGCCAATGCTGTAGCAGAAGCAGGAGAGGAGCGGCGACAGTTATTTCAGAGAATGGATCAACGACAAGAAGAGATTCGGAGACTTCAAGAAGAGACTCGCGGACTGCAAACGGAGAATCGCCGTATCCTGGACATCTTGCTCAATCAACAGGAGCGGGAAGATGATGCTACAGATGACTGAAAATCGCACCTAACTGATTACAAACTCAAGTCACCTAGAGCATCTTGAATTGCTTGTTTTTGCTCCGCATCGTATCCCCAGCGCTCCAGAAAACTTTGATATTCTCCTGTTCCAGTTTGGGCACTTTCACAGAGCTGTTTGGCTCTGGTTTTAACTTCGGGAAGTTGGAGTTGAGCGATCAGATGGGTAGTACGTTCTTTGACTTTTTGGGAATTGCCTGCCATCTCCAAGTTTTGATTGCGCGTATGGGTAATCGCCATGGCAGTAGACATCGCTACATTTTTGACCAGCAATTCACTGACAATTTCTGGAGAGGTCTGTAATCCTTCAATTACGCCAGAAGTGGGGCGATCGCTCACCGATCGTTTGTCGGTTAGATAGGTGACAAAAAATCCCCTGGCTCCGTTTTCCGTCTTCACTAACTCATTGACGGTGGTTTGAATGACATCTTCGCTTAATTCTTCCTTTTCCAGGAGGTCAAGAAACGTTTGAGTGAGGGCGATCGCCTGTTCAAAGCTGACATTTTCTGGCACAGTTAAGGAGGGATAAGACATAATCTCAAGTTTAATCGCGATCGTTGACCTTTCGGTATCGGAAATTCTAAATATTGTTATTTTACTCTGCCGTTTGTCACTTGCCTGTTATCTTTTCGCATTTACTCCCCAATTATGGCCATTGAGTCTTCCTACCCATCCTCTCCCGATCCCAAAAAACGGCGAATGCGTGCAGGTCGCAAAAACTACCAAGCCCAACGCCAAGAACCGGAGATTGATGAATCCCTATTACAACCTGAAGCAAACGTGGAGGAAACGGACAAACAGGAAGAAAAGTTACGTCCCCACCGATTAGCTGATTATGTGGGACAAAAAGATCTTAAAAGTGTATTGGAAATTGCGATTCAAGCGGCGAAAGCGAGAAAGGAACCGCTAGATCATTTATTACTCTATGGTCCGCCGGGATTGGGCAAAACTACGATGTCCTTAATTTTAGCAGCCGAGATGGGCGTAACCTGCAAAATTAGTGCCGCCCCAGCTTTAGAGCGTCCCCGCGATATTGTCGGCTTATTGGTGAGTTTGCAAGCTGGAGATATCCTGTTTTTGGATGAAATTCATCGTCTTTCCAGGGTAGCGGAAGAATTACTATATCCAGCGATGGAAGATTTTCGCTTAGATGTTACTGTCGGTAAAGGGAAAACGGCGAAAACGCGCAGCATTCCGCTGAAACCGTTTACTCTGGTGGGGGCAACCACGCGAGTGGGGGCGTTAACTTCCCCCTTGCGCGATCGCTTCGGATTACTGCAAAGATTGCGCTTTTATGAATTAGACGAATTAAGTTTAATTGTAGAACGGGCGGCTAAAGTTTTAAGCACAGAAATCACGGCCGAAGGAGCGACGGAAATCGCCCGGCGATCGCGCGGCACTCCGCGTATCGCCAACCGGCTTTTACGCCGAGTCCGGGACTATGCCCAAGTCAAACAACTGGGTACAATTTCTGAAGAAATAGCGGCTGAAGCCATGGAACTCTATGATGTCGATCCTTGCGGTTTAGATTGGACAGATCGACTGATTTTAAGTGCCATGATTGAGAATTTTAGCGGGGGTCCCGTAGGTTTGGAAACCCTAGCGGCTGCTACAGGAGAAGATGCCCAAACCATTGAGGAAGTGTATGAACCTTATCTACTGCAAATTGGTTTTTTACAGCGCACTTCTCGCGGTAGAATTGCCTTACCTGCGGCTTGGAAGCACTTGGGATATGCTCATCCTGATGAACCGTATTAAGTCATTTTGCTCTGGGAGTGGCAGCCGGGAATCGGAAATCAGTTGTATGGTAAGGTTAGTTTTGGTTAAGCGATCGTCGACAAGAGGTACTCTAAGTTGAAGAAAGGCTTTTTGAGTTGCTCTATGATCGTCTCAATGATACTTCAGTCATCGACAGGACAAAAAAGTTCTTCTAGACTCAGCATGGAGCAATGGAGGGGTTTCTGGTTCGCATTGTTAGCCTACTCCCTTTGTTCCTCCCGAGCGATCGCTGACGATCTCCACCTAGGGAATAGCCAGTGAGTCGTGGGTGCTAGTCCATGGAACAAGAGAGTTGATTTTCCATCCAGGCGATCGCTAAGTTTTCATCAACCGGTTTAGAAAAGAAATAGCCTTGAAAATACTGACAGCCTAATTCTTTGAGTTGTTCAAAATCTTCTGCCGTCTCCACTCCTTCAGCAATGACATCTAAACCCACATCGGAGGCAATGAGTAAGATCGCTTTAATTAAATTCCACTGTTTCTCTTGAAGAAAAAATCGGTCTATTTTTAGACCATTTACTGCTAAATTTTTGAGGCGACTTAAAGAAGAATAACCGGTACCAAAATCATCAATATCAAACTCAAATCCAAAATCCCTCAATTCTTGAATAGTATTGGTCGCTACCTCCAGATTTTCCATTAACATGGTTTCTGTTATTTCTAAACGAATTTCATAGGGACTAATTTGTAACTCTTGAATTAAGGATTTTAACTGTTCTGAAAACTGGGGATGAAGCAACTGGAGGGGTGACAAATTCAAATTCATGAGTAATGAATAATCTGAGGGCAGTCTATTCTTCCATCTCTTAAGCTGACTGCAAGATTGACGAATCACCCACTGGCCGATTTCATGAATCAAACCCGTTTGTTCAGCCACTGGAATAAACGTACCTGGTGAAATTAATCCTTTTGCCCCATGATGCCAACGAATTAAGGCCTCAAAGGCCATTACTTTTCTAGGAGATAAAGAGACAATTGGCTGATAAACAAGGCTTAACTCTTGTTTATCAATCGCTTGCTTGAGATCGAGTTCTAATTGAATTTTTTCTAGATCTTCTTTCTTAAACAAGGTTAGTGGAAGCGTGGGTTGCTGTTCAATGGTTTGAGCCAAGCGCTCCAAGCGACCAATATTTTTAATGGCCATGGCCAACATATACTTGCCTTCTGCTGATTCTGGGGTAACATGGCCACTTTGCATCAGCCGAACTACACCTCGAATGGAGGTTAGGGGAGTGCGAAGTTCGTGACTCAGGAGCATAATTGCTTCGTCCATCGAGAGTTCAGGGTGGAAATCCGGGGGAGTGGATTTAAGATGTTCTTTATCCATAATCGCGATCGCCCCAATGAGTTAGTCGTTTAGTCATGATCACCTTTACTTTAGAGAGGAAATATGAAATTCTTGTGAAAGGGTCAGCAATCCCTCGAGCCTTGCAAAGCTGCAAATTGCAATCCATTTTACTTAAATCATACTCAGTGATTAACTCACTAATCTGAATCATTCCTCTGTTTGGAAATCTAGAGCCGCCTCAATTTGATTCGGTAATTCCAGCGGATCAAAAGGCTTGATCAATACTCCAACTCCTCCGGATGCAGCGGCTTCACGACGAGTCATTTGAACTTGAGCCGTCAACCAAATCACAGGAATATGCTTAGTTTTGGGATTCGCTTTTAAGAGCTTTAGAGTTTCTTTACCGTCAATCTCAGGCATCATCACATCCAAGAGAATTACATCGGGTTGGTGTTGTTGCGCCAACTCTACCCCTTCATATCCAGATGCTGTACCCGTTACCTGCCAACCTCTCAACTTTTCTAGACTAATCCGAGCAATTTCTCGAATGTCCATTTCATCATCGATCATTAATATGTGTTTGCTTGCCATTTGAGGAAGGACGCTCCAATCGGAGTTAGGATATATAGATTTAATTAAATTTAATAACTAATTCTCACCCTACACTGTAAGTGTTGACATCCACCCCTGCCTAAAGGCGAGGGGATTCCTAAACCTCACGATTTAGGTTTCTGTTTCATCGCAGTTGCCTTCACAGATTTACTCTGTTTCCGCTTCGCGGACATGAACGGGTCTT
>NZ_CEZBFX010000057.1:0-30086 GCF_982964205.1 Roseofilum sp.
CCTATCCCACCCCAACTTCCCCAGTTCGGCCGGAAAAACAGTATCATGGCTCAACGAAACCCTTGCTATTGGATTGACTGCTGTGAGTATGGCTTTTTTCGATAACTTTACCGCTTCCATTCGCCAAAAATGGCTGGATTACTTTCAAGCCAATAAAGCTTGGTTGCTTCTGCAAATGGAAGTGAAGTCCAACAAAACGCCGGATGGGGGACGCAGACCGGCTTCTTCCCTGATTTTAGGGGTGGTGAATGCCCTAGAACCGAAATTGGGCAATTTGATGGTTCCGTTCTTCAAGCTCAATGCGGATGAAGATGCCTTAGTGGATGTGTTGGGTTTAAATTTTGACCCGGAGCGGGAGTTAAACCCCAATGGAGAATCCCCCGCCATTGCTTCTCCAGCGCAACCAACGGGCGTGTCTCGTTTGTTACCGGATGGAGAAGACGATCTTTGATGTTAACCGATTGAAAAAATAGGTTTATTCTGATGACTGTTGCACAACCGGAAACCAGTGCCCTCAATTTTGAGTGTGAAACTGGCAATTATCATACGTTTTGTCCGATTAGCTGTGTTGCCTGGTTATACCAGAAGATTGAAGATAGTTTCTTTCTGGTGATTGGTACGAAAACTTGTGGTTATTTTCTGCAAAATGCCATGGGGGTAATGATTTTCGCGGAACCTCGCTATGCGATGGCGGAGTTAGAGGAGGGCGATATTTCGGCTAAGTTGAACGATTATGAGGAATTGAAGCGGTTGTGCGAACAAATTAAGCGCGATCGCAATCCCTCTGTTATTGTATGGATCGGGACTTGTACCACCGAAATCATCAAAATGGACTTGGAAGGTCTCGCGCCCAAACTCGAAGCGGAAATTGGCATTCCCATCGTCGTTGCTCGCGCCAATGGTTTAGACTACGCCTTCACCCAAGGAGAAGATACGGTACTTGCAGCCATGGCTGCTCGTTGTCCGAAAACCGTGGAACAACCAGAAGAAAAAGAAGAGCGCAACGCCATTCAACGCCTCCTCACGTTTGGCAAGAAAAAGGAAGACGTAGCTCAAGAAGAATCAGAATATGTTGACCATCCGCCTCTGGTTTTATTTGGTTCGGTTCCCGACCCCATTGTCACCCAATTGACCCTAGAATTAAAGCGCCATGGAATCAAAGTTTCCGGATGGTTACCCGCGAAGCGCTATACCGAATTACCGGTATTAGAAGAAGGCTATTATGTCTCTGGAGTCAACCCATTTTTATCCCGCACTGCCACAACTTTAATGCGTCGGCGCAAGTGTAAGTTAATTGGCGCACCCTTCCCCATCGGCCCGGATGGAACCAGAGCGTGGATTGAAAAGATTTGTTCCGTCTTTAATATCGAACCCAAAGGATTAGCAGAACGGGAGCAGCAAATCTGGGAAAGTGTAGAAGATTATCTGCAATTGGTGCGCGGTAAATCGGTCTTTTTCATGGGCGATAATTTATTAGAAATTTCCCAAGCCCGGTTCCTGATTCGCTGCGGCATGATTGTCCATGAAATCGGCATTCCCTACATGGATAAGCGCTATCAAGGAGCGGAATTAGCACTACTGGAAAAAACCTGTCAAGAGATGGGAGCGCCGTTGCCGAATATTGTGGAAAAACCGGATAATTACAATCAAATCCAACGGATTTACGAGCTGAAACCGGATTTGGTCATTACCGGAATGGCTCACGCGAACCCAATGGAAGCACGGGGAATTAATACGAAGTGGTCAGTTGAGTTTACGTTTGCTCAAATCCACGGCTTTACGAACACTCGCGACATCCTGGAGTTGGTCACCCGTCCCCTGCGCCGGAACCATAATCTCAAGGATTTGGGTTGGGAGAAGTTAGTGAAGGAAGAAGCCAGGGTTTAGGCGATAATCCAGAAGCCGGGTTTCTCGAAGAAACCCGGCTTCTCTGCACTATCGTCAGATTTATAGCGATTTGCGCTTGTTTCAATCAAGCATCTAACTCTAATTCACCAATTTCTTTTATAATCCCTTCAGTCATACTTAGGGATTTCATATACAATCTTGACTCTATCTTTTGCATCAGAACAAATTTCGGGGTTTTCTATGCATATTTGCTTGGCAAGTTCAAATTCATTTTTTTGACAGTAGACAAATCGTTCACTGCAATAAACTTGAGCTGCGTTATATGCTAAGATCTCACTTGTACTTAAAGTTACTATCTTCCCGTCATGCTCAGTAGCTTTTGGATGTTTTTTGTCTCTCAAGATTAAAATAAACTTAGGGTTTAGAGGGAATAGAATTTCTACTCCCTCCGATCCATAGCCTGCGGAGTAAGGACTCCTTGCCACAGGATTGTCTGAGATATAAAATGGAATGTCTGTTTGATTAATTCCAAGTGACCACTTATGTCTTTGAAGAATTTTTGATAGATCGCCAACTCGTTTTTGGAAAGTTCCATAGTGACTTAAAGCGATTTGTTCATTATGTAGTTTATGTTGCATTGAAAGTACTGTAATAACAGACATCTCTGACGCTAATTTAAGTGAACTTACCGGAATATGAGGATAATATATTGAAATATTAAAAATAATTATTTTTAATATTTCACTTGCTTGACGTTCCGCAAAAAACTGATCTTCATGCCAACGATCTGTTTTTAATTTTATTTCTTGTATTGCTTTTCTAAATGCAGGTGTTCTTAGATATTGGGTGGACAAAACCTGAGACCATCTTTGCTTATCTCTTTTGTTAATTATTTTGTTTTTTTGAGAAATATTATTAGATTGCAAAATATCAGAAACTCTATTCTCAAAAGCGTTGTATATTGATTGCATTTTAACTTCATATTTTGTTAAATACCTGTCAAATTCTTTTCTACCTACTGATAAATTTACAATGTCACTTAATGTTTCTGGATGAATATTGTGGTCATCAAAAAACTTTTCAGATTCTATGGGGAAGTCATAAAATCCATTAGATGTGGCTACATTTTTTATGTTACTAAAATGTATATTTTCCTTCACTCTAAATTTATCGAACAAATATATTTTGTATTTTCCACTAGATAAGTTACTAAATTTTTTCAAATAAAAGCGAGGGACATAGTGCTGATTTGTTGTACTACCCATAAAAATTGATAAAATGATAAGTGTTTACAGGATGTAGCCTAATTGTAGCATATAGAATTGGAAATGGACAGATATCTAAATTTAGTATTAAGTTTTACTGTATTGTAGTTAAACTGCTGCTGCACAAAGGAGGGGATAGCCTCTCTCTAGAGTTTGCGACAGAGATCGCCTATACTAGAAGCAGCGAATGATGTGCGATCTCACCTACTCTATCTGACTAGAACATTAGTTTTTTGAGGTTCCCTAGAAAATGACCTTTAATGATGTTGTCGAAGTGGTTAAACAACTCTCTACGGATGAAAAAGAGGAAATGCAACTCTTACTGCAACAGTATATCCGTGAAGAGCGTCGCGATCTCATCACTGAAAATTTTAAATTAGCACAGCAAGAAGAACAACGTGGGGAACTCAAGTTTTCCTCAAGTATTAGCGAACTCAAACAAATGATTGAGCAATAGGGATGGAGGTTAGTTTTAGTTCCTCCTTCAAGCGTGCCTTTAAAAAACGGATCAAGGGAAATCCTGATTTAGAAGCTAGATTTTGGCAAAAATTGGAAGAATTTGTAATCGATCCCTTTACTCCAAGCTTGAGAACCCATAAATTATCTGGAAAACTGAAAGATTTGTGGAGTTTCAGTGTCGATTATGATGAGCGAGTCTTATTTTACTTTACAGAAGAGGAAACTGCTGTATTTATTGATATGGGTAGCCATGATGAAGTGTATTGAGTTGTACAAGGGCTTCGCCTCTTTCTGAGCTGTGGGGGAGCGATCGCCTATACTAGAAGCAGCGAATGACGTGCGATCGCTTTAAACTGTATTTGTCGCGTAAGGATAAAGTGTTGCATCAGAAGAGAGTTAGAATCAATCACACACAGACAGTCTCTCTTTTTGACCCGTGGGATTGTTCTCCAAATACCCTTGTAACCATTGACACCCGGTTTCTAAGAGCTGGTCGAGTTCCAATTGATCTAGATGCCATAGGGTGACTTGTCCATCTCCACCGACAGAAATTAGGGTTTTGCCATCGGAGGTAAAACTGAGTCCATTAATCGAACGATGGGAACTTGCAGTCAGCACATGCAATAAGGTTCCATCTTTGCGCCAGAGGCGAATGGTGTTGTGGCTGGCGGATGCTAACTGTTCTCCATCAGGACTAAAGGCAACACTGGTGACTGTGTTTCCCTCATGTTCCAGGGGTTCACCCAAGAGTTGTCCCTGTCGGTTCCAGAGTTTGACTCGGCTATCATAACTGGCAGTGGCGATCGCCTGACCATCAGGAGAAAACGTTACCCCCCACACCCCAGCTCGATGTCGCAGAGTTCCCACCTGAGTGCCATCCGTGCGCCATAATTTTACTCGTCCCTCATCGCTTGCCGCAGCCACAAGCTGACCATTGAGGCTAAAACTGACCCAATTAATAGCAGAACTATCCGTGAATAAAGTTTTCAATAACGTCCCATCTGTGCGCCATAACTTCACCCGATAATCCTTACTTCCCGAAGCAATATACTTTCCATCGGGACTGACGCTGACACTGAGAACCACATCCCGATGACCCTCCAACGTTTGCAGCAGCTCACCTTTTAGGTTCCAAACCTTGACTTGGCGATCGTCCCCTGCCGTCACCAACTGTTGACCATCTGGCGTAAAGTCAACCCCCCAAACCTGTCCCTCATGACCCTTCCAGGACTTTAGCACCGTCCCATCCGGTTGCCATAACGTAATCATGCCATAATCCCCGATCGTAGCAATTTTACTCCCACTCACACTCACCCCATTCAGCGGCCCACCCCCATCCCAGACCTCCATCAGGGACTTATTCAAGCGCCACACCTTCACCGACTTATCCAAACTAGCCGAAACAATGCGACTCCCATCAGGACTAAACCCCACCTTGGGAACCCAATGGGTATGACCAATTAAGGTTTTTTGCAAACTGTTATTATCCAACCCCCCCCAAATTTTAATAGTCTTATCCTTACTTGCCGTCACAAACTGTTTCCCATTCGGACTAAATCGTACATCTAAAACAGTATCTTCATGGGCTTCAATTTGCTTAAGAAAGCCCTCCTCAGTCCAAAAACTTACCGTCCCTTTTTTCTGTCCTGTTTCCTCATCAACGACCTGACCGGCAGTCGCCAAAAGTCCCCTTTCTGACCAACTCATGCTATATATTTCTTGCACTTCTGGCTCGCCCACAAAAGTTTTCACTAACGAGCCATCCAAACTCCAAAAGCGAATCTTGCCGTCAAAACTAGCCGTGGCAACCAACTGACCATCGGGAGAAAATACCACACTTAAAACAGGAAAATCATGGGATAAAGTAACCACTTCCGAGCCATCTTTACGCCAGACTTTTACGGTTTTATCTCGACTCGCTGAAGCAATCAAAGGATTCTTCGGGTCTTGATGAGCAGCGAGAGCAATAACTTGATCCCTATGACCTTTTAATTCCACATATTCTATCCGATCTAAGTTTGCCACCTTGCCTAAATCAGGAAACTTGCCTAAATTCCACAGTTTAATACTATGATCCCAACTGCCAGAGGCTAACCATTTTCCATCCTCCAGAAACACCAAACTGGTAATAATATCTTGATGACCGGGAATCGTGAAACCAGGCTTGCCTTGCTCATCCCAGATGCGAATGGTGCGGTCTTCCCCTGCGGTTGCAATTAGTTTACCATCGGGGCTAAAAGTGGCAGCATAAACCCCATCTTTATGCCCCTCTAAGCGATTTTCTTCACTAATTCTATAAACTGCATAGGATAGGGTTTTCTCAATTGTATCGGACACTGATTTAGGCAAAAATGGCGTACTTTTAATTTGTTCTCCCGCCTTCAGTCCGGTGGTTAAACCTTCAATTTCATTATTCAGTCCTACTAAAGCTTCAGAAGATGTCCCTAATGTTTTAATCTGATTAATCACCCCATTCCAGGCAAATCCCGCTAATCCTACGATAAAAAAGCCCGCACCCACTAAGAGCAAATTTAAAATCAACTTTCGCTGTCGTTCACTTTTTTTATGTTTCGCTTTTGCTTGGGCTAATGCGGTTAATAATGTTTTTTCTTGCCGCAAGTTTTCCAGAACGAGTTTTCCTTTCGATAAGCGTTTTTTCTCCTGGTCTATAGATTCTGATTCGGACGTAGAATGATTGGAATTAGGGATATAATCTTCCAAATCCTGTTGTACTACCTTATAGCGCTCTTCAGCGATTTGAGAAATGAGAAGATTTTCATCCCGTAAGGCTTCAATTTCTTTTTGATTTTGGTCGTTTTCTTCCTGAAGTTGCGATCGCTCCTGGTGAATAGCCTGTTGTTTCTGACTTTGGATAAACTCAACCAGATAATCATGAACCAACTGATACCGAGGTTCGGGTTGTTCGGGAATCGGATAGATTAAGCCCGATCCAAAGAAAATATCTAAAATTAGCTCTAGGGTTTCTGGAGCAAGATCGGAACCCATTTGGGCTAAAATTTCGGATTTTGTTTTTAATGGACGATTGTCATCTTCATCGATAAAAGTGTAAACTACTTTTCGGGCATGATACTCGTTCTTTTCTCCACAATCTGCAATCACAGACTCTAAAAAATTCTCGACTAATTTGTGCTTAGATTCGACTTGAAGATATTGCTCTAGTGTGGTAATGTTAAGCTCTTGAAGTTGAGAGCCAACAATTTGTAATTCAATTGGTCTGACTTCATTGGTTCCGACTGATAAATCATTGACTAAAGCCTCAATCAAATCATCATCCAGTTCAAATTGAGTCTTCTGAGTCAAATTTTTAATCACTTCAAAGGTATGTACTTTGGAAAAATTGCCCAAAGCATAGCGATTACTTTTATCGAGTAAATTACAGGCGATCGCCTCCAAGGATATATTTTGTTCAATTTCTAACAGATGATGCAAGTAATCTTCCCGAATTGAGAAAATAATTTTCAGCCCTGCTTGATTGATGCACTGTTCTAAAAACTGATAAAAGCGTTGTCGCTTTTCAGGCTCAGTACAAACAAAGAAAAATTCTTCAAACTGGTCAAAAATGAGTACTGTCAAGCCACTTTGATCGGCAGTTTGGTCGAAGATTTGTAGATAAGCTTCTGGGGTATAATCTGAGATTTCTCTCGGTGTAAATTGAAAGTGTTTTAAGGATTGATTGAGGGCTTTTCCCAAATTGACTATCCAATCGGAATATACGCGCATAACGACCGGAACTGGAATTTGATCTCCTAGAGTGGTTCGATGCAACGTGGGCACTAATCCTGCGCTGACAATCGAACTTTTTCCTACTCCAGAAGGGCCATGAATCACCGTTATTTTATAATCCGGACGACTAATCCGATAAAGGAGGTTTTGCACATCTTTTTGACGGTTAGAGGTAGAAATCGCTTCAGCGACTTCCCCAACCTGTGCATCAGTTTCTATGCGATTAGCCAAGAGGGGATTTAAGGCCTGTTGAGCGGGTCTTAATTGGGCTGCCCCCACAAAGGGACGTAATCCATACTGGGACTGGACTGAGCGCTGTTCTTGTTTGAGTAAAAAGGCTTCTCGATAACACTGTTCATCAAAATAGAGCGATCGCAGCCCTTTCAATAAGCGTAAATACCGGTGTGGATCATGGCGAGCATTGCTTTGGGTAATGGCATATTCTAGTTTATGTTTCGCTGCTGCTAACGTCTGATACGCCTGTTGATAGTGCTTCAAATGACGCAAACATTGGACTAATTGTAATTGAAATAACTGAGACCAGAGGAGAGGATATAATCCTTGTGGTAAAGGCGGGAAATCTTGGTCAATAGGTGGGTCTGCTGCTGAGTCTAAAATTGCCAAACACTGCTTTAATTGCTCGCGGGCTATTTCCAACTTTCCCTGTTCTAGGGCGAGTTTTCCTAAAAAACCATAATCGAGAGCTAACTGAATGGGTAAACCATACTGCTGATGCAAATCAAGAGACTTTTGGGTAAACTCTACAAGAGTTTCCCAGGCTTGTAAATGTTGCAGTACATCACTGACTTGTCCCGTCATTTGCGCCATTAAATCTTGCCGTTCAGCATCTTGAAAGCACTGTATAGCCTGATAGAAATAATGCCACGCCTGTTCCCATAATTGCTGATTTTCTGGGTTTTCTTGGGCGGGATAAAAGGAACAAAGTCCTAGATAGAAGAGCAATAGGCCTTGATGCTCTAAATTGGGCTGAGGGGATAACTGTTGTTCATAATTTAATGCAGTTTGATAAGAATCGATCGCGCCTTCAATCTGCCCTTGCATCAATCGATCGTGACCTAAAAGAATCGCTACTCTTGCTTCTAAACTGTCATCAAATACAGTTTCTCGGCGCTCCAGGGTAGAGAGCGCAAATTCTAATTCTGCACGATGTTGGCCGCATCCACCCTGTTTGGGAGAAATAAAAGACAGGGGAAATGCGAGCAGTTGTTTATGCTCGCGACTTAAGAGATTGTCGAGTAAGGTTTGTGCTTTCTGGATAATCAGGGTAGAGAGCGCTTCGGTGGTCAGATCGAAGGAGATGGGATTAGCGGCAAAGTTGGCAAAATCGGGTGCAAGTTGCAAAAATTGATGGAGTAGGCGATCGTTGACCCATAAAACGAGGGGACAGTTGAGTTGTTTGCGAAATTCATCCCGGATAACATTGGTGGAAATTAAGATATCTTCTAAGTTAATGACGGATTCTAGACCTAAGACCAATAATGCAGAGGGTCGATCTTTAGTTAGGGCAAAATCAGCTTTAACCGTGTGATATAAATGGTTAATGTCTGGGGATAATTGCAAGCATCGAAATGGGGGAATTTCATCCGTTATTTTTGGCGATCGCGCCTTCAATACCTCCGATAGCTGCTTTAATACCTTTTCTCGCAATTGGACATAGTTACAGCGTACTAAAATTAAGGAAAATTGCCCTTGAGACAGGGAAATAGCTCGGGCCAACTGTTTGAGGGCCCGTTCATTCTCTATGAAGTCGCAATCTTCCCACTGTTGTTCTGTGCTAACCATTGCTTGAACTTTTGATGCTCGTATAGGGCGGGATTGAGGGCAAACCAAGAGCCTTCAGCATCTCGGTACTCAAAGACAAACATACTGCGTAATAGGGTCAAGTACTCTAGGTCTCCTTGTACGCTTTGCTGATTGACCACTCGATACAAGAGTTCCCATATCTCATCGTTAATCGAGGTGGTTAAATAATCCCGACGGTCTCGAATGACTGTCTCTAGTATATCCCGTGAAAAGGGCGGGTCTTCTTGTTGCAGACAACTAAAGAGCATTCCCAAGAGGTTTCGCATGTGACCCCCACTGACTTCACAGAGCCTATCTAAGGTATCGGGGTGGTCAAAGAGTTCTAAAATACAGGCCTGTTGCTCTTCTAAGGGGCGATCGGGAAATGCACGGGTTAAGACCATATGCTGCAAGAGTTGCATCCCTTTGGGGAAGGGTTCTCCAGTGCGGGTTTTCACCGGAACCATGGGGAGAACTTTGGGAGTAATTCCTCCTCCAAGGCGGTTTTTTAGGGTTTCGCATTCACTGGAAAAAATCAGGGAGAGGGGAATCGTATAGACGAGATGACAGTCGAGTTGACGCAGTTGCGCACCTCGGTCAATGAATAGATATTCAGGTAAGAGTCGTCCAGTAGGCCCTGCTTGATTATGTACCCGGTCGAGGTTATCGATAATGACGACTAATCCTTTTTTCCCCTGACGCTTGAGTTGCGCTGTGGCGACTTGCAGGAGTTCTTGGTTGATGGCTTCTAAAATACTGGCGGTGCGGGGTTCGAGATAGTTGCGAAGACGATGGCGCAATTTTTGACTTTCTTTGGTTTTGGCGGTGATTTTGGCAATACCGAGGGGAAGGGAGAATTCTAGTTCGCCGCTACTGTTGGCGCTGATGTCTCCTACTCCAGGAATGGATGCTTCGGCGCTTAAGTCAATGGGCGTTTGCAGAAAGTCTACCGCGTCTTTGAGCAGGGTTTTGAACGTGCGCGGTTGCAGTTCGATAGAGCGTTGCTGTAAATGTTCGCTGACTTGACGGGCGATCGCCAATAAAATATCGGTAATGTCAATATCGCCCATATCTAGGTCTTCAGAGGACTCAAAGTAGACCACCTCGAAGTTTTGTTCCTCTAGCAAGGCTTTTAAGCGCAATAGTTCGGTGGATTTTCCGCATCCAATATGGCCGGTGAACAGTTGGCACGTGGGGCGATCGGGGGATAGGGTGATAATGGTACGACCCAAGGCTTTGACAATTTTGCCCCCCCGCACAGAAGAAAAATCAATATAATAGCGGCTATTGTCAGGATCGCCCAAGTCTAATGGTGCAGATGGATTGCAGGCTTGGTAAAATCGCCCTAAATCTAAAGTCATAAGTTTATGTATGGTGACGCGCTAGAGAATAGAAAATAGGCAATTGGGCTAACATCCTAACCAGGTACAATCCCCTCGTCCTCCCCGTTGATCTCTGGCTTCTGGATTGACCAAGGGTTTGATTCGATTCGGCTGACTCTGGTCTGAAGCCGAAAAAGAGTCCAGGGGTTGCTTGGACGAAAGGGGATAATCGGACCCATCGCTATAAAGAGGATTCATCCCTAAACAGAATACGATCGCGATCGGTACAATTCTACGATTGTTGAACATGATAACCTTCTCCTTCACCCCATTGAGCGGGGAGTTCTATAGAAACTCAGCTATGGTCTGAAGACCTAATTCACTATTCATCCCATTCCCTTGGACTTCAGGAAGACAGAATTCAGGTATTGTCTCTATATTTCCAAAAGACGATAAATCAAGTCTAAAAGTTCATCTTACTCATTACTCAAGGGTGAAAGTCATATATAATGTACATTTTGTCAAGTCCCAAATATGGACAGAAAGTAATTAAATCACACTATTTATGGACTACTCAAGGAAAGGTGAAAAGCTCCTTCCATTTTTCTTAACTTTCTGAGGGACAAAACTCAACTAGGGAACTATAATGAGAAAATTACCGCTTTTATTGAGATTATTTTTTAATAGTGCTAAAAACTTTGTTGTACTTCTTCAAACATTACAAAGCAACCGGTATTGTCGGTTTTATTGGGATTGCTATTTCAATTACAGCCAGCATACTGGTGTACCGATGGGAAGTGACTAAAGGTTTAGAGAAGTTTGAGCAACAATCGACCATTTTAGTCACTGAGCTACAAAGCAAGTTAGATAGCTATACCCAATTAACTCGCTCTATGGGTGCTTTTTTTAATGCTAGTTCAGAAGTAAATCAGAAAGAATTTCAAAATTTTTCTCAAACCTTGTTGCCCTACTATGATGGTTTGTTGGGGCTAGGCTGGGCAAAAAGAGTGGAAGCTCAACAACGGCAGAGCTATGAGCAGCAATTCTACGAGATCGTCGAATTAAGCGATCGCGGCGATCGGGTTGCAGCCGGCGATCGTACCATTCACTTTCCAACCACATATATCGAGCCTTTAGATGAACTGCAAGACTATCTTGGCTCCGACGCAGCAGCCGATCTCAAACGGTTGCAGGCCTTAGATCGGGCAGAATATTTGGAACTGAGCGTGACCACTCCATTAGTCACCCTAGAAAATGGCCAGCCAGGCTTTCTCATTTACTATCCAGTCTTCGATGAGAATGAGGTATTTCAAGGAGCGGTATTTGGCTTATACGAATTGCAAACTTGGCTAGAAGCAGCACTTTACAACCTCAATCTAAACAACATCGATTTTTATATCTATGGCCTACCCGAAGATCAGTTAGATTCAGCTTTAAATAAAACGAGGGTCAGTGCCAGTGAAGGATTTTTAATGGCCTATAAATCTGACAACGAAACCCTCACCCAATCTCCAGATGTAGCACAGTTAAGCAAACTAGAGTCTGGATTGGGGACATGGCGAGAGTCTAACCCCTGTCCCTATCAATCTCAATGGCAATTCTGTATTCGTTCAATGAATATGGATCGACAGGAACTTTCCCTGCTCGTCTTGCCCGCTTCCCCTCATTCCCTGTTGAATTGGCGAGCTGCAAGTGTACTGGCCTTAGGTTTATTGGGAACTGGTTCGTTAGTGATGTACTTATCAATTGCCACATGGACTCAATTAAATGTTGACACTAAAAATAAGGAGTTAGAAGAGTTATTACAAGAATTACAACAGGCTCAACTGCAATTAGTACAAACCGAAAAAATGTCCAGTTTAGGACGATTAGTGGCAGGAGTTGCCCATGAAATCAATAATCCAGTTAATTTTATTTATGGGAATGTACAATATGCAAAAACATATTTTGAAGATATTTTTAATTTGGTGTGTGAATATCAAAAAGAACATTCTGAACCCAGTGAAAATATCCAAGCTATGATAGAAGATATCGATTTGGATTTTCTTGCTGAAGATTTACCCAGCTTGTTAGATTCTATGCAGATAGGGACACAACGGTTGAAACAAATAATTTTATCATTACGGAATTTTTCTCGGTTAGACGAATCAGAAGTCAAAGCCGTAGACATTCATCTCGGTATAGATAGTACATTAATGATTTTGAATAGTCGTATCAAAGCTCAAGGTCAACGACCAGAGATCAAAATTGTCAAACAATATGGTTCTATTCCTCCAATTCAATGTTATGCCGGTCAGCTTAATCAAGTTTTTATGAATATTTTGAGTAATGGAATCGATGCTTTAGAGGAACACTTTACTGCACAGAAGAAAGAAGAGCAATCACCTACCATTGTCATTGAAACGTCTCAAGAAGATCGGGACTGGATTGCCATCAAAATCATAGATAATGGCCCCGGTATTCCTGCTGAATTACATTCCCGACTATTCGATCCATTTTTTACGACCAAGCCCATTGGCAAAGGAACAGGACTGGGATTATCAATTAGTTATAAAATTATTACTGAGAAACATGCAGGACATTTGATGTTTTCATCTATAGTGGGAAAAGGGACAGAATTCATCATAAAGTTACCCCTATCCCAGATTTTCTTACCTTCTTAAAAAAGATCTAAAGAGAGTGATTATACTCTCTCTTCTAAGTTCGGAACTCACGTGTATATTCCTTGATGTTTCTGAATAGTACGATATAGCCCTTCACGGTAGTCCATAGATAATAGGGTTGTGGTACATGGCTTTAAGAGTTTGATATTGTACTTCACAACATCACAAAGCGCTGTCATTAACCGAATAATCGCAATCTCGTCTCTTGACCAATCTTTGTGGTAAAGAATGGATCAAAAATGTTCTGTTGAATCTCCGAACGAATCCCTTAACCATTGTCTTTGAACACTTAAGGGGTGACAAGGAGGCTCAATAGTAGGGAGGGTGGAGGTAGATATTTAAGGAAGACTCTTCCTGGATCGGAGAATTTGTTCCAGCCACTAATGTGTCGATTCTCTAGATTATGGTACTCAATCTTTTCCAATTTCTGGGTTTCCTCATTATTCGCCCTATCTCCACTATCCCCGATCCTGGCGTATAGATTATAATGTCCTAAAGGATTTCTTAAATCTTCTTAACCTTGCTAATGTCCGGAAACTCTTCATTATCTCCTCAACACCCCAATTCTACATTCCCTTGGACTCGTGTAATCACGGGTTTAGTGGCCATTCCCATTGCCCTATCGGTCACATTCTTGGGGGGCTGGTATTTTACTCTGGGATTTGGGATTATCGTTTATCTCGGTCAATGGGAATATTTTCAAATGGTGCGGGCGAAGGGCATTCTCCCAGCCGCCAAGACTACTGTGGTCATTACCCAGATTTTGTTGGTCATCTGTACGATTTCGTCTTCTTTAGCCGATGCAGTTGTACCGGTTGCCGGTACGTTGATTTGTTTTTATTTACTCTTTCAACCGAAGTTAGCGACGATCGCCGATATTGCCTCTTCTATTTTAGGCTTATTCTATTGTGGCTATTTGCCCAGTTATTGGGTCAGGTTGCGCTCCATGGGCGAAACCTCTAGTTTGCAATGGAGTTTAGCCCTTCCCAATCATTGGCCTGCTTGGCAGGAGGTGCCCATGGGCTTTAAGTTAACCCTATTGTCGTTCGTCTGTATCTGGGCTGCCGATATTGGCGCTTATGCGTTTGGGAAGTTATGGGGGCGCACTCGACTCTCGCAAATTAGCCCTAAAAAGACTGTTGAAGGAGCTGTTTGTGGGGTGATTGGTAGTATCATTGTGGCTATGGGTGGGGCATATTTCCTCCATTGGCCCTACTGGGAATTCACTGGGTTAACCTTGGGTTTAATGATTGGTATTGCCAGCTTGCTTGGTGATTTAACTGAGTCGATGATGAAACGGGATGCGGGAATTAAGAATTCTGGCGAGCTACTTCCTGGTCATGGTGGCATTCTGGATCGGGCCGATAGTTATGTATTTACTGCGCCTTTAGTGTATTATTTTGTTACTTTGCTTTTGCCCCTGTTGTCCCCAGGGAGTTAGGGAAGAACGGTAATTTGACCCATACAGAAAACTTTTTCGGGACTGAGGTAGAGCTGTTGAAGGGCAACCTCAGTCCCTAACTCTATTTCTAGACTATTTAATGGATTAGGAAATAGTCCATCTGGAGCTTGAATGGTTAGGGGATGAAAGCGCAGTAGATGGCCTTCAACCAGTTCTAGAGAGCTATCTATATTCAGACTAGCTTGAAGATCGTCGGGTTGGGGCCAGGTAGCACTGAGAGTCAGTTGGCTACAGCCGAGGATGATGCTGTGCCACTGGGGTACAGACGTGGCTAGAAGGCGCTCTCCATCTGCTCCACTCGCCTTGAGGAGTTCTCGCAACAATTCAGTGAGTCCTTGGGAGAGCAAACCGTCAGGAATCAGAGAGTTCCGCAGTTCTTGGGCCGTAATTTGCAGTTGTCCCGTGACGAGGATGGGTTCGAGCAAACGTAGGGGTTTGCGCCGCAGAACTTGGGGTAAGTTGGTGTGAATGGTTTGAGCTTCGAGATCGATTTGACTGAGATGGAGTCCTTGGTAGGTGGCTTGACTGGCTTGGACGGCAACGTGGGGAATGAGACCTGATAGAATTTGGCGATCGCCGGCATCAATACTCAGATGCAAATCTTGGATATCTTCAGCTTGGGATTTGAGCCACAGTTGTAAGGCAGGAGAAAGTACCCGACTAATAAGACCGTGTTTACTGGTTGGAGAAGTCATATCCATTAAAAATCAAAATGGGTAGCCAATTCTAGCCTAAATATAACCTTTCCTGGCTCCTTTTTCGATTAGAAAGCTTTCTAATTCCTCAGATATTCCTGGATTATTAATAAACTTTGCACCGTTTACCTCCATAGTTTGGTCATACTTAACCTCTGTCAAGTCAGTACCTATAAGCTTAGTATTCGTTATCCCTTTTTGGAGATTCATTCTCAGTATTATTTTCTCCTCTCGTTTCGGGGGATGAAACAGCTTGGGTTTCATCAAGATTATGCTCTTGAATCGTTGGAGAAGTTTGTGCCTGGGGGTTGGGTGCTGAATGAGTCATGATAGTTAAAATGATTTTTATGAAGAGAACAGAAAATCAAACTACCGATCGCACGGATGTGCTTTAGTTTAGCATACCCAAAACCAGTATCGTGTAACAATTTATGACTTCGATTTTAGTTTTGTGAATCAGCAGCAGTTGCGGTAGAATGACTCTGCGATCGCCATACTCAATGCCCATGTCAAGCCAAACAGCTATCAATTCCAAGCCTTCTGTTACCCTCGAAGAGGCAATTAGAAACAGTCAAACCTATCTCCTTTCTCAACAATATCCCCAAGGGTACTGGTGGGCGGAACTCGAATCGAATATTACCATCACCGCAGAGATGGTCATGTTGCATAAAATTTGGGGAACAGACAAAACCCGGCCGCTGCATAAAACTGAAGCTTATCTGCGATCGCAACAACGAGACCATGGCGGCTGGGAACTATATTATGGAGATGGGGGCGACCTAAGTACCTCCGTCGAAGCATACATGGCGCTCAGACTGCTTGGTGTACCTGCATCTGACCCCGCATTGCAAAAAGCCAAAACCCTAATTCTGCAAAAGGGAGGCATCAGCAAAAGCCGCATTTTTACTAAGATTCATCTGGCCCTATTGGGATGTTATGACTGGCGCGGCGTGCCATCTATTCCCCCCTGGGTGATGCTCTTGCCCAATGAATTTTGGTTCAATATCTATGAACTGTCCAGTTGGGCTAGAAGTAGCACCGTTCCTCTAATTATTGTATGCGATCGCCGCCCCGTCTATCGCATTACCCCCGACTTTAACCTGAATGAACTCTACAGCGAAGGTATCCACAACGTCCGCTATGAACTCCCCCAAAACCAAGATTGGACCGATATCTTTGTCTGGTTTGACCAAGGATTTAAACTCGCAGAAGAATTAGATTGGGTGCCCTTTCGTCAGGAAGGACTCCAAGCCGCCGAGCGCTGGGTATTAGAGCGCCAAGAACCCAGTGGAGACTGGGGTGGCATTATTCCCGCCATGCTCAACTCCATGCTCGCCCTCCACTGTCTAGGGTACAGCCTCCGCGACCCCTTTGTGCAACAGGGATTAGCCGCCGTAGACCGATTTTGTATCGAAACCGAAGACATCTATAGCACCCAAGCCTGTGTTTCCCCCGTTTGGGATACCATTTGGGTATTACGCGCCCTGGTAGAATCGGGATTAGCACCTAACCATCCCGCACTTGTTAAAGGAGGAGAATGGTTACTCGATAAACAGGTGTTAGCCTATGGAGATTGGGCTATTAAAAACAGAGTCGGTAAACCCGGCGGTTGGTCATTCGAGTTTGACAACCAATTTTACCCCGATCTCGACGATGCGGCCGCAGCAGTCATGAGTTTAATCGGGTTAGAGCTACCCGACGAAGAAAAAAAATGGGGCGCGATCGCCCGTTGTGTAAACTGGATTATGACCATGCAATGTCAGGGTGGTGGATGGGCAGCCTTTGACATCGATAACGATCAAGATTGGTTAAATAGTCTCCCCTACGCAGACCTCAAAGCCATGATTGATCCCAACACCGCCGATGTCACCGCCAGAGTCCTAGAAATGCTCGGCGAATTAAAACCCCATTCTGAGCAGCTCTCAACACAGTTCACTGAGCAAAGTCGAAGTGAGCGCACCCGCAAAGCCTTAACCTATCTCCAACAAGAACAAGAACCCGAAGGCTGTTGGTTTGGCCGTTGGGGCGTAAACTACATTTATGGAACCAGTGGCGTACTTTCTGCCCTCGCCCTCATTGCTCCAGATAACCATAAAACCCACATTACCAAAGCCGCCAACTGGCTCATTTCCTGCCAAAATGCCGATGGAGGATGGGGCGAAACCTGCCGCAGTTATCATGACCCCAGCTTAAAAGGCATCGGCACTAGCACCCCCTCCCAAACAGCTTGGGCATTAATCGGATTATTAGCGGCCGGAGAAGCCACGGGAACCTTTCCCTGGGATACCTTAGAATGGGGAATTAACTATTTACTCTCCTCCCAACTGCCCAATGGACAATGGGAAGAAGCCGAATTTACCGGAACCGGTTTCCCCTGCCACTTCTATATCAAATACCACTTTTACGCCCAATATTTTCCCTTAATTGCCCTGAGTCGATATCGTGCGCTACGCGCTGGTAATGGGCAGGGTTAATGATTAATGGTGAATTAATATTATGTACGATCTCAAAGCAATTATTATCGGCGGAGGAATCGGTGGATTAACTACCGGAATTGCCCTCAAAAAAGCCGGATATGAAATTGAAATCTATGATAGGGTGCGAGAATTTTGCCCAGCCGGTGCAGGAATTTCCTTATGGTCAAATGGGATTAAGGTTCTCAATTCATTAGGGTTGGCAGAAGAGATGATCAAAATTGGTGGAAGGATGAATCGGATGGAGTATCGCTCCCACCAGGATACCCTATTCAATGCCATTGATTTACATCCCTTAATTGCCCAAGTGGGACAGCGCCCCTATCCCGTTTCCCGGACAGAGTTACAAGCGTTATTATTGCAAACTGTAGGAGAAGAAAATGTAACGCTCAATTGTAACTGTGTGAGTGTTGCTGAAGATGAAAATGGCGTAACTGCCAGTTTTGAAGATGGCAGAACCACTCGTGGAGATCTGTTAATTGCTGCTGATGGGATTCACTCCATGATTCGTCCGCTGGTGACAGGAGAGAGCAGTGAGCCTCGATATGCAGGATATGTAAATTGGAATGGTATAGTCGAGGCAGAAGCACAAGAAATCGATCCAGATTGCTGGGTAATTTATGTAGGAGAAGGTAAACGCGCTTCCCTGATGCCGATAGGAGGAGAGCGGTTTTATTTTTTCTTTGGTTGTCCCATGGAAAAAGGGACAGGGGTTACACCGGAAAATCGCCAACAGGAATTGGCAGATATTTTCCGAGGATGGGCAAATCCGGTACAAACTTTAATTCAAACCCTGAATCCTTTAGCCACAAATCGCTTAGAGATTCATGACCTAAATCCCTTAAAGACTTTAGTTAAAGGACGGATTGCTCTACTTGGAGATGCGGGACATGCAACCACCCCGACTTTAGGTCAAGGGGGTTGTCAAGCGATGGAGGATGCGGCAGTTTTATGTCGCTATTTAGTCACCACTAATATCAGTGTTGCGGATGCTTTAAAACGCTATGAAGTCGCCCGCAAAACTCGGACAGCAGAATTAGTTTTGAAGGCAAGAAAGCGCACGGATACTATTTATGGAAAGGAGATGACGGTGACTCGAAACTGGTATGATTCTTTGAGTCAAGAATCGGCAAGCGATGTCATTAATGCCCTGGCAAAAGTGATTTTAGGCGGGCCTTTTAACTAAAAACAATCAATTATTTTAAGCACTACGATTAATTGAAACCACTTTTAAGCTAGATTTCCCAACCGGTTCTGACTCTAACCCATATCGGACTCGAATTTGATCGCACGGAATAATTTCTACCCTGTGATAGTCACTGGTGAATTGATAGTGAATTTGGAGTTGGGCCATTTCTGGAGCTTCAAAAACCAATCGTTCTTCTGGATCAACGAGCCGTTCAAAGTACCAATTTTCTGCGTTATCGATTTTTAAGATTTGAACGGAATGACTGTCGTTTTTGTAGTAACACAACATCCAGTTTTTTCTATCCAAGGTTTGGGGATATAACATTGATGAATCCTCCTTAGTGAAACAATAGTAAAACAATAAACAAGTCGTTTGGATTTATGCACTCACAACCAACATGTTTTGATGTTTCTCCCCGATCCACTCCTCAATCAAGGGAGAAGTGAATGAGAGATCGATCTCGAAGGGGCAACTCAAACCAACGGGCATTTCTTGATGACAGTGAGTACAATACCAATACATTCCTGTAGATCGAATATGTCTGAGTAATGGGTAGGAGCAACAAGGACAATTGATTTCTAACATGAGGTCTTCTCCTCTGGGGTAATTCAAGGATCAACAATGAGATGAGGGGATAGATAATCGCACAACTGTAAAGCTAAGGGAGGCTCACTGGTGGAAATGAAGTTAAAGGCTTTCAATTCTGAAATGTTATGGAGCAACTTCTGAAGCTCTCCAGTTTGTTCAATGAGTAGAATTTTAGGATGCATCACTCTCTTAACTCCACAATCTATCGCCCATCAGTGTTTAGACCTCTGATTTGATCCATGCTCCAAAACTTTAAGAGACAAATGTGAGGATTTTGTGATTCTGTTTGTACAGGGGATAAAACTTAACAATTCTTCAGATAGTTAGGGGGATGGGGAGGCGCAGGGATGGGAAGAAGATTGTATGGCTCTCGACTGCTGACTGCCTAGTACCGAGGGCTATATTTCTGACCAATTGAGAAGCGAACAAATTTGTTGCACTAACCCCATGGCATCAAAGGGTTTAGTAATCACCCCAGTAACCCCTAAATCTTCAATAAACTGCTGTTTTTCACTATTTTTGGCCTTGGCTGTGAGGAGAATGGTGGGAATGTTTTGGGTCAAGGGATTGGCTTGTAGGGCTTGATAGGTGGCCTTACCATCCATACCGGGCATCATCATATCTAAAAGAATGGCATCCGGCTGTTGAGAAGCGGCCTGTTCTATGCCCTCTTGACCTGACGAAGCGGGTATTACGTCCCATCCTGCTGCTGCTTCGAGGGAAATCTGAATAATTTCTCGTACGCCATCATCATCATCAATGACTACAATCCGTTTGTTGGCCATGATTTATCCCTCTCTTTGGCTATAGATGGATAGGCAAAGCGAAAACCGACTCCCTTGGTTTAATTGGCTTTCTACCCAAATCCGTCCTCCATGTTGCTCCACAATACTGCGGCAGATGGCTAGACCTAAACCCGTGCCTCCCTTACGACGGGAATCAGAAGCATCGACTTGATGGAAACGCTCAAAAATGGACTCCAATTTATCTTCTGGAATTCCTCGCCCCCAATCTTCGATGGTAAAGATGAGGTGGGGGGAGTCCCAACAGGGGGAATACGGCAGGCTGCAATAAGGCTGGCGATCGCCGATCCGATCGCTAGGAGAGCCAAGGATGGCTGTTAACCTAACCTGACTTCCTGGATCGGAAAACTTAATCGCATTGCTTAACAAATTGGTTAGCACTTGTAACATACGGTCTAAATCCGCATAAAACTCTATGCCTGAAGTCTGTTCTGAAACCACAAGGGTCACTCTAGCGCGGCTGGCCATCACCTGCATTTGCTCTACAGCGAGCCGTAATAATTCGTTGACAGCGATCGCCTGTTTTTGTAAACGAATCTTGCCAGACTCTAGGCGCTCTAATTCCAGGATATCATTGACCAATCTCACTAAACGCTCTGCACTTTCAGCCGCAATATCGATCACATGCTTTCCTTTGGCGGAACTTGGATCGACTAAGCCAGTGGATAATAAATTTAACCCTCCATGAATGGAGGTTAAGGGGGTACGCAATTCATGGCTCACTACGGAAATAAATTCATCTTTCATCCGTTCAATAGCGTAACGTTCGGTAATATCTTCACCAATACTCATGGTCCCGATCTCCTCTCCCTGGGCATTATGGAGTTGGGTGTTATTCCAGGCGATCTTTTTCTCTTCCCCAGACTGGGTCAGCAAAGTATGTTGATAATGGGGATTCCCTTCGGGAGTTAGCATCGCTTGGAAAGCACGGCGTACTTTGGAACAAGCATGGGCTGGAATCAGGGTGTCAAACCAATTTTTGCCGATGATTTCCGAGGCTTTATAGCCCGTTAATTCGGCAAAAAAAGGATTAACATATTCAATGTTTCCCTGGCGATCGAGTCCCACAACCAACAAGCGTACATTTTCCAGTAGGGTTCGCCATCGGCGTTCCGCTTCCTCCAGAATCGCCTTACTTTGTTTTTGGGCGGTAATATCCTGCATCACCACCATGCCAGCAAAAATCTGGCCCTGTTCATTTCTGAGGGGATTAGCGCGATAGTGGTAAGTTCGTTCTTGATAGGTGATTTCTGTGGCCACGGTTTGCCCTACTAAGGCAGAATGATAGATAAATTCGGTGTTTTGCAAGAGGTCAGCCGGCAGGACTTGGTTAATTAATTGACCTTCTAGGCGATCGCCGTCCAATCCCATAGCGGCTAATCCAACTCCGTCAGCAATGGTATAGCGGAACTGTCGATCGAACAGGAATACCGCCCCTTGGGGAAAATTCTGCACGAGGGTGCGATATTGTTTGTGGGAGTTACGAAGTTGAGTTTCCGTCCGTTGTCTTTGTTCGAGTTCCTCTCGCAACCGGTGATTGGCTGAGGCTAGTTCAGCCGTCCGTTGGGCGACTCGGACTTCTAGATGTTCATTCGTACTACGCAGGAGTTCTTCCGTTTCTTTACGGGTGGTGATATCTTTGGCAATTCCGGCTCGCCGATACACCTTGCCGTTGGCATCAAAAATGGGAAAGCCTCGATCCCAAATCCAGCGAAGGTTGCCATTGGGTTGCCTGATGCGATATTCGAGATCGAAAGTATAGGAAGATTGGAGAATGGCGCTAATCCTGGGGCGATCTCTCGGATGTATGGCTTCTACAAACGACTGGGGCCGTTCATAGAGGCTCTGTTGAGTGCGTCCCCAAATCCTTTCATAGGCGGGACTCACATAGAGTATTTGGTCGAGGCTCGCCGTGGTCATCCAGAACACATCATCCGTATTTTCAGTCAGTTGGCGGAACTTTTCCTCACTCTCAGCGTGAGCGTGATGGGTTCTCAGAGCTATAATCCCATAGGTGATATCTTCACTTAATTCGCACAGAAGCTGAAGTTCAGAGGCATCAAAGGCATCGGGTTGGCTAGAGTACAGGTTGAGGACAGCAAATACGCCTTGGTCAGTTTTCAGGGGAAGGGCAATGGAGGAACGATAGCCCCGTTGCTTGGCTTGGGTTCGCCAAGGAGTATAGTGAGGATTGGTAAGAATGTTTTGGAACGCACAAAGTTGACCGGTACGGGCAGCTGTTCCGGTAGGGCCTCGGCCTCGTTCAGTATCAGCCCAAGTGATGTGGAGCTGGTCAAGATATCCCTCTTCATACCCAGCTTTGGCCATGGGGGTAATGCTTTTTTCGGTATCCTGTTGTACATAGCCAATCCAAGCGAGGCGATATCCCCCCAGGTTCACGAGGATGTCACAGATATTCTGGAGTAGGTCAGTTTCGTAGGTGGAACGGACGATAATGCTCCGCATCGCTGACACGATCGCCTGGTTACAGTTGCTGAGGGTATGGAGAGCGCGGTTGAGGCGATGGAGTTCGGCTTCATTGCTTTTGCGATCGCTAATATCTGTGTAATGTTCGATGCGACCCCCTGTGTATAGACCGGATTCAATGGGTTGACTCAAGTGTTCTAACCATCGTTCTTGACGGTCGGAAGCTGGGAGAATATGGCATTCAAAGTTCTTGGTATAGGTGTTATGGTCGTAGGTGGCTAAGACTGTATCTTTGAACTGTTGAGGATCGGCAAAGAAGTATTGAATGCGATCGCGAATTAGCTCTCGTTTATCCCGGCCGATAATCTCTTCCCGATGAATTCCAAAAAAGTTTTCTAGGGTTTGGTTCACCCAAACCACCTTAAAGTTGGCATCCAGGATAAAAATACCGACGGCGGATTTATCTAGCACATCATTGGTGAGGGAACTGTAGCGAGCCTCACTTTCTCGTAGGGCAGCCTCCGCTTGTTTGCGATCGGTAATGTCTTCGGAAATACAAAGTAAATATTCTGGCTCATACTCTTCTCCATAAATGGGCACTTTTATGGTATGTAAAATTCGCTGGCCGAGAGGATAACTATCGACCCGTTCTTCCAGGATTTCTTCTGGTTCTCCTCGGGCTAAAACTTCTCGATCTTTACAGACAAATCCATCGGCTTGTTCCCAGGGAAACCAATCATAATCTGTGCTACCTACGGCTTGCTCTGCCGTTAACCCAAAAATTCGCTCGCAGGTTTTATTCCATAACTTAAACTGTCCAAATTTGTCCGGTCTGCCTTCTTTGACAAATACGGCAACCGGTAAATAGTCAATAATAGTCTGTAAGAAATTTTGCGTTTGCTGTAGCTCTTGTTCTGCTTGCTTGCGATCGCTAATATCTGTGTGAGAACCCACCATCCTCAGCACATTTCCGGCTTCATCCCACAAGGCTCTGCCCCGGTCTAAAATCCATTTATAACTGCCATCTTTACACTGTAATCGATGCTCGTGCATATAAAAAGGCGTTTCCTGATTAAAATGCTTGCGAATCGCTCGCACTGCCCAGGGAAAATCATCGGGATGGATTCGCTCTGTCCATTCTTCTAGATCATTACTAATTTCTCCGTCAGAATAGCCTAACATTTCTTTCCAGCGAGGTGAGAAAAAGACTTGATTCGTTTGTACATTCCAATCCCAAATGCCATCATGATTGCCTTGAATCGCCAGTTGCCATCGTTCTTCACTCTGTCTGAGGGATTCTTCAACTTGTTGGCGATCGCTAATATCAATAACTTGCGAAATCAGATGCAAGGGGTCACCATTATCGTCATAAATTAAGGCAACTTTGAACAGAGTATAGACGATTTCTTTAGATTTGTTGATTAATCTTTTTTCTATGGTATAGTGATCGATTTTCCGATCGATCAGTTGCTGATAGAGCGCTTGATCGATATGCAGATCGTCGGGATGAATAAAGTAGCGAATGGGCAATTTCTTCAGTTCGGCAAAGCTATACCCTAATAAATTCAGATAGGCTTGATTGAGTTGAACAGCCGTACCATCTAAATTATTTAAGCTCATGCCAATGGGAGACTGTTCAAAGGTGATGCGGAAATGGGCTTCACTTTGGCGCAAAGCCGTTTCAGCTTTGTGGCGATCGCTCACATCTTGCACTAAGGACAGAATCGAGAGCACGTTCCCTTCGCGATCGCGCAGAACGGAATGATACCATTGGCAATAAATGACCTGTCCTGTTTTGGTTAAATTCCGATAGCTACAAATCTGGCGATCCTGACTGCCATCAATGAGGCTAAAAACAGACTCCTTAAACTCTTCTAAATCTGGATCAAAGATAAACGGAAATTGAGACCAATGTTGTCCTTGCACTTCAGCAAAATCCCAGCCTAAAATATGCTCGGCTTGGGGAGACCATTGACTGACCCGGAATTCATGATTCCATTCAATCACCGCTAGGGGAGAATTTTCAAAATGAAAGGTCAGTTTTTGTGCCACAACCTGCATTTTTTTCAGGATTTCAGATTGATTAATAGCAATCCCCACTTGATTGCCTAACTGATTGATAAAATCTATTTCCCAGGATTGCCAGTCCCGGGGATGGGAACATTGATGCAGGACAATAAAGCCCCAGAGCTTATCTTGACTAATAATCGGAATTACCAAATTCGATTGAACTTGAAAATAATCCAATAAATCTCGATAGCAGGAATCTTTACAGAGTGTTTCAATCTGACTTAATTGACCGATTCGACCTTGGAGATAGTGGAATTCATAAGCTCGGAAACAAGGGTCATAAATTTTATGCCCTAATAAAGCAATCCATCCAGGAACAACCGATTCTTGAATCACGAGTGCCGAGCCATCTTTTTGGAGTTGTAAAATTAAGGCTCGGTCAGTTTGTAATAATTTACAGACTTCGGTCGTCGTAACTTCTAAAATCTCCTCTACATCTAAAGACTGACGGATTTTTAGGGTAATCTCGGCCAGCAGAGAAGGCCAACTTGGAGGAGGAGAGAGGGAGGCGTGGGGTTGTGCAACCCAAAGAACGGTATTGTCAGCGTAAGGATAAATTTGAGCTTGAAAAGAGCGGGTAAGTTGGTTGGTGTGGGTTAACTGATATTGAAACGATTGGGGGGTTTGAGTGGCGATCGCCTTTTCCATAGCGCATAAATAGCCCTCTCTGGATAATTCTTGTACCGTCAGTTGCACCCAATCCGCCTGTATATCGGTGGGAATCACTTTAATCTGATGGCGATCGAGATCGATAATGAGCATCAGATGTTGCAGGACAGACAAAGCCTGATGGATTTCGGCATCAGTTGCCAGTTGAGTCCTAAACCGCTCTGATGCTTGAGTGCGGTTCTCTCCTTCTAAGGAATTGCATCGATAATTGGGAAATACCATATCCGATCGCCTGATAAGGGCTAGACACCCGAATCTTTTTATTGTATCTCTGTTCACGGGTGGGTTAGTTGCGGTGCAAACATTGCTGAACCAATAGAGGTGAACAGCCCTTCGACCCTACTTTTCGGCGCTCTAACCGGTTGAGAATGCGAGCAATTAACTCAGGTTCTACAATCGGTTTTTGGATATAATCATCAGCTCCCGCGAGAAAGACCTGTTGAATCGTTTCAGAATCTTGATGACTCGATAAAAACAACACTGGAAGCGCCATCCATTGGGGGTCATTCCGCAGCACTTGACACAGATCAATTCCCGTCACTTCAGGCATTTCAATATCCAGCAGCACTAAATCAGGTTGGATGTGTTGTAGGATTTGCCAAAAGGCTTGGGGATGCTCAAGAGAAGTAATCTCAAAACCCCAAGGTGTGAGGATGTCTTCCAAATAAGCCAACAGTTGGCAGTCATCATCGACAATGAGTAATTGGGGCGATTGGGTTTGATCTCCTTTTAAAAAGGGACGTACCGAAGCGATCGCCTCCTGTGCCAGAATTGGTTTTTGTAGAAACCCTTGACCTCCTGCTCTAGCTACCGCTACGCGATCGTTCAGGGTATTTTGCTCGGTCATAACCACCACCGGAATGGGAGGTTGAGCAGTAGAGAGGGACGTAATCCATTCTAAAACTTGAGTAGGGGAAGTTTCCGGTAGAGATAACTCCAATAAAATCAGATCCGGTCGCTGTTGCTGCATTTGCTCTTTCCCCTCTGATAGGGTAGACACCATTTTCAGATTGAGGTGAGCGCGGATCGCTTGTTCTTTAAGAGCTTGAGCAAAAATAGGGTCAGGTTCGATCGTCAGAATATGGGGCAAGGGAATCTCTGGTGGGGGGGGAGGAGTCTGTTTTTCTGGACTATTCTGGGTGAGACCTTGATGTAATTCCTCGATTTGAGGCGCTATGGTATCTCGGAGCGTTGTTCGATCTTGAGCGGTTTTCAGGCTATGCTCGATTTGCCGGGCTACCTCAGAAAGCCGAATGAGACCGAAGCTACCCAAGGAACCCGCCAGGGTATGGGATTCTCGAATGGCATCGTGTAAGGAATCCGGATTGAGGAAACCAGTCGGTATATGGTCTAGGGTCGTTTGGATGACTTTGAGGCGATCGCAATATTGATGCTGATACCGCTCCCAAATAGAGAGAAAAGCGGGAGGAATGCCAGAGCTTTGGGTGGTAGAGGACTCTTGACTTCTAGCCTTGAGGCGATAACCTAAACCATACACCGTCTCAATTAAATCGTTCGCAGTACCCGCTTTTTTTAGTTTTTGGCGTAAACTTTTGATATGGGTGCGTACCGCATTTTCGGACGGGGGGTCATCAAAACACCACAAATGATCGAGGATTGCACTTTGACTAAAAATACGTTCCGGATGACGCAAAAAGAGTTCCAGCAATTCATATTCCTTTGCTGTCAGTTTGAGTTGATTTTGCCCATACATAACTTGGCATTTACCGGGATCGAGACGTAACTTACCCCAGGTGAGAATCGGGAGTCGAGTATTATTTCCCCGGCGCAACAGAGCGCGAATTCGAGCTAGAAGTTCCGGTAAGTCAAACGGTTTGATGAGGTAATCATCCGCGCCTGCATCTAAACCCGTCACCTTTTGGTTGCTAGAGTCTTGAGCCGTCATTAATAAAATGGGAGTGCGATCGCCTTTTTTGCGCCGTTTCTGGCAAAATTCAATACCATTTAATTGAGGCAATCCCACATCGAGCAAAATTAAATCGTAGATAATCCCTTCCGCAAGCTGCCATCCTGAGTTCCCCTCAAAAGCCACATCCACCAAGTAATGGTGAGCAGTCAGTTCATTTTTCAACAATTCAGCTAGGGCTTCATCATCTTCGACCAATAAAATCTTCATTGCCTACTCTTCCCTCTGATGCTCTCTTATGGCTGTTGTAACTTGGGTTCCATTTCTTGGCAATAGGGAAAGATACAAAACGTACCCCTTGATTGGAAATTAAAGATTAAATTGGGATTAGTGGGCTATTTATTTTAACAACAATCAAAAATCAGTAGAGAAAATCGCTTATCAGTTATTAGATGAGATGGGCGAACGCACCCAAGAAAATATTGCCGATTGTTTAGAAATCCCTGAACATACAGCACTTTTCGATGTTATGAGGTACAGTAATCGAAATTTTCCTTGAGAGTGCCTTCCCATGAAAAGCCGGAAGAATGGGCATTATAGCGTGAAAAATGGTTTTCCTATTACCTATTACCTATTACCTATTACCTATTACCTATTACCTATTACCTATTACCTATTACCGCGCGAAGCGCTGTATTCTCCGCAATCATCGAGTTAATCCATGACTTTCGTTTCGATCAAATTAGTGACTTTGTGAGTCCGTTGTCCTCAATGGGTTAATCATTGATTCTTTGATTCGGCGGAGGTGCAAGTACTGTCAAGCTTTGGGGAATACATTCGACTTCAATGGGGGTTGTGCCAATGATTTCTCCATCTAAGACGACTTTTTGAGGGGGATGAGTGGCGACTTTAACTTTGCGCGTGCGTACTCCTAGGGTATCTTCCCGTTGAATGGGAGTTTTAGTCAGTCCAGAACCAAATAAATCAATCATGGCATCCACCGTGGCAAGTTTGGTCTCAGCCGTAATAATGACTACTTCTAATAAGCCATCATTGGGGAGGACTTGACCCATACCTTGAGCCATAACAGAGGTCGGGGGCGCAGCGTTGGCAATGGTAATGGCTCCTGCTTGGAAGGTTTTCAGCACGCCATCAACTTCCATTTCCACCTCGAAGAGTTCGTGTTCTCGAACTTGCTTCCATCCTGCAATGATATAGGCTAGGGGACCCCAACGAGTTTTGGCTTCGCGATCGGCTTTTTCAATGGCTCCAGCTTCATAACCGATACCGGCTAAGAGAATCATGGGTTGACCATTGCATAATCCTACATCCACGACGCGAGTCATTCCGGTAATGATTACATCACAAGCGGTGCGAATGGGAGTTAAGCTGGAAAGAGAAATAATGTCGAGGGCGTTGGCAAAGGCGTTGGCGGTTCCTCTGGGAATCACACCTAGGGGGATTTCTGTGCTAATTAAGGCTCCAGCAACGGCGGATACTGTGCCATCACCGCCAGAGGCGATGATCAGATCGGCTTCTTGGGCGATCGCCGCTTGGGCTAGCACTTCCGGTTCCTCATCTGGTGTAGTCATGGATACCGTCAGTTGGAAATAGGGTTCCAACAACTGCCGAATCAATAACAGGTCTTGGTGGGAGTTTCCTGCACCGGAAACGGGATTAAAGATTAAATGTGCCCGACGAGTGCGCCGCAGACTGGTAACGATCGCTTCTGCGGTGCATAAGTTGGTCGCCAACGCCACATCATGCACTTCACAAATCCGCAATAGAGCATTAATATCGGGTTCGTGGGGTTGGGCATAGAGGGGGTCAATAAGGAAAATAAGCGCTCTCACTTGACCTGTGGCAACTTGGGCGGCAATTTGGGCATCCCCCCCCATGGGCCCAGATAACATGCATTCTATGGTTAATCCGGTGGCCGAGGCGATGCGCTCCCCGGTAGTCCCGGTGGCAATCAGGGGATAGCAAGAGAGTAACTTAGTATGTTTCTGGGCAAAGTTAACGATATCGTCTTTTTTGCGATCGTGGGCAATGAGGGCAATTTTTGGGGACATGGGTAACGGGTAATGGGTAGGCTTAAGATAATGGGGAAGTGGGATTGAGTTCTTGGTGGATATTTTGGATCGGGGGATTGAGCATTTGTCGATAGGCTAACCAAGCGGCGATCGCCTCTGGATCGTTTGCTGCATTTTGGCGCAAGAACACAACTCCATCCTTAAACTCCAGAATCCCATAACTGCGCTGTTGCAATAGCGCATCAATCAGGACTACATTATAGTAAAGCAAGTGACGCTCTTGGGTAAAAGCGGATGGATCGCGTTGCAAGCGCCACAGATCGGCCACTAAATACTCCACTTGCAAGCGATCAAGGTATAATAGCGGTGCAAGGTCAGGGTGAGGCTAAAGAGGAAAAAGGCGATCGCCGCAAAAATAACCAGTCTCAGACCAGAAGACTTTGATTTGGGCACTTCAGACATGGGGAACTTGAGTTAAACTCCCTGACAAGAGACAAGAATAAACCCCATTGTATAGCACTCTCCTAGGACATTAATAGCCTTCTCTACTCGGTTGTACGCTTTTGCTTCTATCCCTCTTCTGTCACTCTTTGGGAATTAAGATAGAATAAGGATTGAGTCGAGCAACCACATAATCGGGTTGCCCGTAAAGGGTGATTGTGCAGTCCTCAAAAAATTATACAATAATGGACAAAGTGAGACATA
>NZ_CEZBFX010000058.1:0-29809 GCF_982964205.1 Roseofilum sp.
CGGGTTCAAATACTGGAAACCAAAGGCTATTCTATAAATCGGGATGACAGGATTTGAACCTGCGGCTCCCTCGTCCCGAACGAGGTGCGCTACCAAGCTGCGCTACATCCCGGTAAACCATATAACTTGCTCGATGATAACATGCGATCGCCCCATTGAGGTGAAAATTGCTAAATCTTGTTAGGATAAAGTACAGTAACTCAACACAGGATAACAGAGTACGGTGACGGTTAAACCAGATTGGCTCAGGGTTAAAGCTCCCCAATGGCAGCGAGTGGGTGACGTGAAAACGACCCTCCGTGATTTAGGCTTAAATACAGTTTGTGAAGAAGCATCTTGTCCCAATATCGGTGAATGTTTCAACGCGGGTACAGCAACTTTTCTAATTATGGGGCCCGCTTGTACGAGAGCTTGTCCCTATTGTGATATTGATTTTGAGAAAAAGCCCCAACCTCTCGATCCCACTGAACCACAACGGTTAGGGGAAGCGGTGCAACGGATGGGACTCAAGCATGTAGTGATTACTTCCGTCAATCGGGATGACTTACCTGATGGAGGAGCCAGTCAATTTGTCCGTTGTATTGAGGCTGTCCGTACCTTGATGCCCCAAACCACGATTGAAGTATTAATTCCGGATCTCTGTGGCAATTGGCAGGCTCTAGAGACAATTTTAAGCGGCCAACCCGAAGTTCTCAACCATAATACAGAAACGGTTCCCCGGTTGTATCGGCGAGTGCGCCCCCAAGGAGAGTATCAGCGTTCTCTAGAGGTCTTAAGGCGATCGCGACAATTATCCCCTACAATCTACACTAAATCAGGGATCATGGTGGGATTAGGAGAAACTGATGAAGAAGTCCGCCAAGTGATGACCGAATTACGCGAGGTAGATTGTGATATCCTCACCATCGGTCAATATCTGCAACCGACTCCCAAACATTATCCTCTAAACCGCTTTGTAACTCCCGAAGAATTTGAAGCTTGGCGTGTCTTCGGAGACTCATTAGGCTTTCTGCAAGTTGTCTCTTCTCCCCTCACCCGCAGTTCCTACCATGCCGAACAAGTACAAGACCTGATGAAGCAAGCGCCAAGATATTCTATCTTGGGCTGTTATGGACGTGATATGCCATAACAGCGCTTTTCGATGTAACCCTTAAATTTCTGGGGAAACCACCCAGAAAACTGTAAATCAATAGATGATAAACAGCCGCTAGATCGAGTTTCGATCTGGCTTTTAATCCCAATATTCCGAACGACAAAACTTAGCATAGGACAACTTGAGTAAGTATTGAGGCTGAATAAAAACCAGAAAAATTTGTACCCATCATTGAGGTTTGCTATATGACTCAAATCCCCCCTATCTCCCGTCGCCAGTTTCTACACCTCAGTTCTTTTGGATTAGGCGGTGGTTTACTCTCGGTTAACTCCCCTCGTACCCAAAAAATCAATTCGTTAGACTCGATAAAATTCGCCCTTAGTTGGAAAGCCGAAGCCGAATATGGAGGATTTTATCAAGCGCTTGCCACGGGAATTTATCAAAAGCATGGCTTAGATGTAACCATCCGCCCCGTTAATCCCCAAACCAATAGCACTCAGTTACTCCTCGGAGGTGCGCTAGAGTTCAACATGGGAAGTTCTCTCAATATTTTCAAAGCCATAGAACAGAACATTCCCTTAGTTACCGTCGCCTCAATGTTTCAGAAAAACATTCAAGTGCTATTAACCCACCCAGGAGTCGGCAATGAATCCCTGGCTGACTTAAAAGGAAAACCAATTTTTATTTCATCTGGGGCGCGGTTTACCTATTGGCCAGTTCTGAAACAAAACTATGAATTTAGGGATAATCAAATTCGCCCCTATAATTCTAATGTGACTCCGTTTTTAGTTGATGAACAGTCGGCACAACAAGGAGTTTTAACGTCTGAACCCTACACAATTGAACAAAAAGGGGGGTTTAAGCCGATTGTTCATCTGTTAGCGGATGCGGGTTATAATCCCTATTCTTTTACGATTACGACGACTCGCAATTTAGTCAATGATAATCCAGATTTAGTTCACCGATTTGTTGATGCGTCGATTAGGGGCTGGTATAGTTATTTGGACAATCCAAAACCGGGTAATCGGTTGATTAAACGAGATAATCCAGAAATGACGGATGATTTACTCGATTATAGCTTTAGGAAGCTCAAAGAGTATGATATCCTTATCTCTGGAGAAGCGAAAATGTTGGGCGTTGGTGCAATGACTGATGAGCGGTGGAAAGCTTTTTTCCAATCGACAGTTGATTTAGATATGGTGGATTCAGGGGTGGATTATCATCAAGCGTATACCCTGAAATTTGTGAATAAGGGAGTTGACTATTATCTAAAATTGCTCTGAATAATGATAGCTTTATGGAGACTAAAAAACCGATCGCTACTCTAGAGAAGGTTAGCAAACGTTTTGATAACCAGAATTTAGCGATCGCCGATCTCAACCTAAACCTCTACCCCTCAGAGATTCTCAGCCTCGTCGGACCGTCAGGATGTGGTAAGAGTACCCTGCTGCGCCTCATTTCTGGCTTAACTTCCCTGAGTTCCGGCACTTTGTACTGGCAGAAGCCTCCACAGAATAACCAACTCGCATTTGTGTTTCAAGACGCAGCATTAATGCCTTGGGCAACTGTGTGGCAGAATGTTTACTTACCCCTAAAATTGGCCGGTGTGACCCAGAAAAAAGCCCAGGAGAGGATTCAAGAAGCTCTGGAATTGGTGCAGTTAAATCAAGTTTCTCAATCCTATCCCCGGCAACTGTCTGGAGGGATGAAAATGCGGGTTTCTATTGCCAGAGCGCTGGTGAATAATCCCCAAGTATTATTAATGGATGAGCCGTTTGGAGCCTTAGATGATATTACCCGCACTCAATTAAATGATGAACTATTAAATTTGTGGAGCCAAAAACGCTGGACAATTGTATTTGTCACCCATAATATCTATGAAGCAGTTTATTTATCCCATCGAGTGATCGTGATGGCAACAGATCCCGGACGCATCGTTGCTGAAATTCCGATTCACGAACCCTATCCCCGCGATTCGAGTTTTCGGGGAGCGATCGCCTATACTGAGTATTACCAACAAGTCGCTACCGCCCTATCTGAAGCCATCACGCCTCACTAGATTATGCCAGAATTGCGCCGTTTGTTTTCCCTAGAAACCCTAGCTCCTCTTGTTCTCGGAATACTGGTACTCTCGGTTTGGGAAATCTCTGTATCCCTAACCCATACCCCGAGCTACATTCTACCGGGGCCAATTCTGATTCTTAAAACCTTAATTCAAGATCGATCGATCCTCTTGCCTGCGATGCTCGTTACCTTAAAAATTACGATCGTTGCTTTTCTCGTGGCTATGGTTTCTGGATTATTCCTGGCAATGATTATGGCACAGAGTAAGTGGATTGAAAAAAGTTTGTATCCCTACGCAATTATACTGCAAACGATTCCCATGGCAGCGATCGCTCCCCTGATCGTCATTTGGATGCGTAATAACACCTTTGCCGCTCTAGTCATCTGCGCTTGGATTATCGCCTTTTTTCCCATCGTTTCTAACACTACCTTTGGCCTCAATAGCCTCGATCCTAACCTTAAAGACCTCTTCAAACTTTATCAAGCATCCCGATGGCAAACCCTACTGTATCTCAGACTACCCAGTGCGTTACCCTATTTTTTTGCTGGATTACGCATTAGTGGTGGATTAGCCTTAATTGGTGCTGTAGTTGCCGAAATCGTTGCTGGTACAGGTGGCATGAATTCAGGATTAGCCTATCAAATCCTCTTAGCCAGTTATAACCTACAAATTCCTCGTATGTTTGCTGCATTATTACTGATCGGTATCTTGGGAATTCTAATTTTTATCTTCTTAAATCGTTTATCAAGCCAGATTTTAGGCAAGTGGCATGACAGTTCAACCCCCTTAGACCCCTAAACTCAGTATTTATCCTTAAAAACTCTTAAGAAAAAATAAAAAATCCGGGAAAACACTGGATCTCGATCCGGAAAACTGCCAGAGTAACGGGCAACCATGGAAGGATGTGTAAAACAGGAATCCCGTGAGATGAGACAAGCTTGCTTAATGAGTTAAGGGATCAACAGAAAATTCACGAAAACATCATAATAGAGTTGCTAATATCGGGAAAAGTACGGAATTATGGGGTAGATACCTCTAGCTTTCTATAAATTTATGTCCCTTAGCCAGAAGTTTCACGGAATCATCATGAATCAACGTCATCTGTCCATTGGGTTCGGATCTTCCCTGAGTTTGGGTCTGATGCTCACAGCATTAACTGCCATCGGTTCTGAATCTGCCCATGCTGCCACCTTAAGTGGCCAGAAATGGGATGGTTCATCGACTAGTTTGACCTGGAATGAAAGCAATGCGGTAACTGGAGGGTCGATAGTATCTGGAAGTCTGAACTCTTTTGGCACAAGCTTGAATGGACTTTTAGGCACCAGTCAAACGGTGGGGGCAATTCTCGGAAAAGAACCTGGAACTTTTGTCGATTTAGGACAAGACGGAAATGTTGGTATTATTGAGTTAGATTGGGGGGGAAATCTCCTAGCCAATGAAGATGGCAACGACCTAGTCGTCCATGAAAATGGTGGTGTTGGAGCGCCAGAAGCCTTTGCGGTTTCTGTTCGTAAAGCTGGAGAAACGGATTTTAGCGAATATCTCTACCAGTTTAGTGACCACTTCTCTGCAACGTATCAAGTCTTCGCCACCGTATTTGATTTAAGTTCCTTTGGGTTAGGCGCAGGAGATGCCATTGATGCCATTCGTATTCGCAACCTTGCTCCCAATGATTTAGTGAGTGGGAGTGATGGTCAAGGATTTCTTGGAGGTAGCTATACCGCTTTCACCCATGCTGGAGGTAGTGGTTTCGATATCAATACTAAACTTGATGCTGATATTACTTATGTGGCGGGTCTCAATGATGTCTTTGCTCCACTCCCACCATCCGATCAGCCTTCGGATGTTCCCGAACCTTCTGCCATTCTGGGTTTAGTGGGTGTAGGATTGTTGGGTTTAGGAACTCGCTTAAGAGCGCGTAAGTGTTAGTTCGCTAATGGTTATATCTTTTCCAGAAGGGTAACCGCATAGGCGGCTATCCCTTCTTCACGACCTACTGGGCCAAGTTTCTCATTGGTGGTGGCTTTAATGCTAATTCGATCGGGTTGTAGGGTTAAGATGTTTGAGAGGCGATCGCTCATTTCCGATAAATGAGCCTTCAATTTCGGGCGCTCGGCCACCACTACAGAATCAATATTCACCACCTGCCAACCTCGGTCAAGTAGTAAGCCATTAACCTGACCCAGTAATATTAGGCTATCCGCCCCTTTCCATTGGGGGTCGCTGGGGGGAAAATAATGGCCGATGTCTCCTAAGCTTAAAGCTCCGAGCATGGCATCCATAATGGCATGAGTCAGTACATCGGCATCACTATGGCCGACTAACCCAAGTTCATGAGGAATGTTTACCCCTCCTAAAATCAAGGGGCGGTTTGGGCCAAGTTGATGGATATCGTAACCATTACCGATCCGAATGTTCATGGTAGTGGGGAATGTGATGAGCGCCAGTTATTTGCTTGGATCATACCCCAAATTCAGACGGCTCTAGTTCGCAATCCTCAGCCATCCACGACGAGTAGCATAGATTAAGCGATCGATTGCCGAGCGTTCCTCTTCACTAATCGAGTGTTGCAGCAATACGGATTGCAGTTGTTTGCGGTTGTCAGAGGTTAATTCCCCTGTATGGCAAACTTGAAACACTAGTTCGGCGATATTGAAACCAGAAGATATGGTAGTCGGTTGAAACATGATCGTATTAAAACTGAGATTTTAATCAAAAGAGCTAGAATCTTGGCCACTGGCGATTCAGACTTGTAAACCTTAAATTGTTTGACCTTCTCGCCAGATCCGAATATATAAAACCAAAGTAATCGAAAAAAAAACTAGCTTCTGTGAGACGACTCCAGAGTTATTGTGATATGCATCACGCAGAGAAACTCTTCTCTACAGAATTTTACTTGACAAAAAATAAAAAATGTGGTGCGAAACCCATTTTTCATCCTAGATAAAGGCCTAGAAATTATTGATGAAGCACTCCGACACCATACTCAGAAGACAATAGGGTAAACTGAGTCTTAGTTTTATGTAATTTTAGGTTCTTTGATACTACTATGCCCCACCTCAAGACCTTTCAGCAGTTTTTGAAACAATTCTTGATTATCACGGTCATTTCTTTTATCTTTACTGAGATTGGATTTCGAGTTTATAATTATATCAATCCTAGTTTTATTTTTTATGACAAATCTTATGGTCGTTTTCGGGGGAAACCTTTTTCTAAACATTATGATTTCACCTTGAATTCCCAGGGTTATAAAGATTTGGAATTTGAGGAGCAAAAAGCAGAAGGGATATACAGAATTGTCGGGATAGGAGATTCTTTTGCCTTTGGTGTTGTCCCCTATGAGGAAAATTATTACACGCTGGTTGAAGAGCAATTGCAAGCACAAAATCAATCGATAGAACTTTATAATTTTGGTATCCCTAACCTCAATCCTAAAGATTATCTAGCGGTCTTGGTCAATGAGGGGTTGAATTATAGTCCTGACATGATTATTGTTTCCTTTTTCATGGGTAATGATTTCTTGGATAGCCAAGATCGAAATCTATCTCAACCCCTCTACACGTATTCCTATGTCGTCTCATTTTTTAAATTCATCTGGGAGATCCAAAAAAGTTATGAAGGAGAGTGGGAACTCCCGGAAAATATAGTTTATGACGATAATATGAAAGTTTTCAGTGATGAGAATTATCTGGAAATGGAGATGCGACGCAGTCAAATATTTATCAAAGACAACCCTGAATTTAGTCAAACGTTTGACTACGCGATGGAATTTATCAATCAAATTAATGAGATAGCCAAACAGCGAAATATAGAACTTTTAGTGGTCATAATTCCGGATGAAGTTCAAGTGAATATGGAGTTACAAAATCAAGTTGTTATGGGGATGAATATGCAGCCGGAACAACTGGATTTCTCCTTGCCGAATCGGTTGCTTGCCGAAAGACTATCATCCCTGAACATTAATTCTCTAGACTTGTTAGAACCTTTCCAACAGGCATCCGAAACAACTCGCCTATATCGACCCAATGATAGCCATTGGAATATTGCGGGAAATAGATTAGCTGCTACAGAAATTTCTCAAGTTGTTTTGCCGAAGTTGTCTGAATCTAGAGCTAATAAGGAACATTGAAAGACATCTTTCTAAGGAGCTGATGATGGCGGTTCAACAAGCTTATAAAAGCTATGGTTTATAACCTGTCCCAGGAGACCCTGATGATGAGCCATTACTAATGGAACTGTAAAAATATGAAAGGATTGATCGCGATAGGATAGAAGCGAGAAGCTTTCCGGGATGCGATCGCGCCTGTTCTACTAGAATTGATGTTTCTCAAGACTATCTGGTTTACAGGGGATACGGTTTCTTGTTAACTTGTTTGAATAGTTATTTATACAGGTTTTGAGCATGGTGGTCATGGAAGACATGGGAACTCCCATCGGTAGCTATGCGCCAGATTTTGAAGTACCAGGTGTGGATGATCGGGTGCATCATCTGGCTCGCTATATGGAAAAATATCAGGCGATCGGTGTGCTATTTATGGGTAACCAATGCCCGTATGTTATTGAGCTTCTTGAGGATTTAAAGCAACTTCAGCAAGAAAGAGAACCTCAAGGGATGACCTTGGTGGGGATGAATGCCAATCAGGGTTCCAAGAATTCAGGGGAAAATTTTGAGCAAATGAAGGTCTTTGCTCAAGACCATCAGCTTAATTTTCCCTATCTGCGGGATGTAACTCAAGATGTGGCAAAAAGTTTTGGGGCAACTCAGACTCCAGAGCTATTTCTACTCAATCATGAGGGGAGATTATGCTATCGCCGGGGGATGACTCAAGAGCAGAGCGCAGTAAAGCAGTGGATTGAAGATATCCGTGGAGCGATCGCCCAAATGTTGCAAGGAGAACCGGTAACCTATCCCATTTCCGAATCCTTAGCCGGTACTCCCATTCAATGGCGCTCCTGAGCCAAATTCTAGACCCTGAAAAAACTGTTCGGGAAGATTGTCAACATCTGCTATCTTAGGTGAGAGCAATTTGTATTCAATCATCGATCTGGAGATTACAGAGTCTAGGCATGGGGACAGGTTATCAGCGCATATTACTCAAACTTAGTGGTGAGGCCTTAATGGGAAGCCTGGCCTATGGCATTGATCCCGCGATCGTGCATAATATTGCCGAACAAGTGGCAGAAGTTGTATCGAGTGGCATACAAATCGCCATTGTCGTTGGTGGAGGAAATATTTTTCGGGGTGTGAAAGGGGCAGCCGCTGGGATGGAGCGGGCAACAGCCGACTATATTGGTATGATTGCCACGGTGATGAATGCCATGACCTTACAAGATGCCCTAGAACAAATGGATGTCCCGACTCGGGTTCAAACGGCGATCGCCATGCAGGAAGTGGCAGAACCCTATATCCGTCGCCGAGCCATGCGTCACTTAGAAAAGGGACGGGTGGTCATTTTTGGCGCGGGTTCGGGCAATCCGTTCTTTACCACTGATACTACGGCTGCTTTAAGGGCAGCCGAAATTAATGCAGAGGTGATTTTTAAGGCGACGAAGGTCGATGGTGTCTATGATAGCGACCCCAAAACTAATCCAGAAGCCAAACGCTATGAGAGCTTAACCTATCAGCATGTTTTGGCTCACGAATTGCAAGTGATGGATAGTACGGCGATCGCTTTATGTAAAGATAATGATATTCCCATTTTGGTCTTTGACCTGTCGGTGAAAGGCAATATTCGTCGCGCCGTCATGGGAGAGTCAGTTGGAACAGTTGTAGGAGGTTCCTGTGCAATTAAGTGATGTGGAAGAGTTAATGCAGAAGGCCGTTGAGTCTACTCGCCATTCTTTTAATACCATTCGGACTGGACGGGCTAATAGTTCGCTTCTAGACCGAGTGATGGTTGAATATTATGGTACGCCGACTCCTCTAAAATCCCTGGCGAATATTAGTACCCCGGATTCGAGTACCCTTATGATTCAACCCTACGATAAAGGATCGTTAAATGTGATTGAAAAAGCGATTTCTCTATCGGATCTAGGATTAACTCCTAATAATGATGGTCAATGCGTGCGATTGAATATTCCTCAATTAACTGAAGAACGCCGTAAAGAGTTGGTCAAACAAGTGGCCAAGTTAGCAGAAGAAGGCCGAGTTTCTGTGCGCAATAATCGTCGTCAAGGAATTGATGATACTCGCAAGAAAGAGAAAAATGGTGACATTACTGAGGATGAATCTCGGAATTTACAAGATGAGATTCAAAAGCTAACAGACAAATATATTAATAGAATTGACGATCTGTTAGCTGACAAGGAGAAAGATATTACCAAAGTATAAGATTGCGGTCTCTTTTCGCCCGCTTGACTACCGGGTTAAGCGGGAACAACTAAGTTTAAAGCTGGCTTGGCTTGGACGCACAATATAAGCAATATGCATGGGATAGCCATAGGTCGAATAGATCAAATCAATAAGCTTGAGTGCAGTTTCCCGATGGCGATAGGTTTTGAGTAGGGTTTGATTTCCATTGGCATATTCAAGGCAAACATCCCAAGTCATAATCCTCTTCTCCTTTGATAATCCGTAAGACTACGATAGTCTTTATGAAGTCTTGATGAAGTCGTCGTTTGTCTTTATGTTAGTCTGTGATTGTTGATTTTGAGTTCAGTGATACTACTTATTTATTGAGGGAAATAAAAAAATCCCAAAAATCAAGGAAAACGTTGAGAAAAGGCCGAAAGGACTCTAGCAGAAATTGCCGGAATACAAGCCAAAAAACCGGTTAATGAGTGTTATTGTACAGTTGTCAAAATCTGGAAGAAAGTTATCCTATGTTTGATTGCATGATTGTTGGAGCAGGGCCGGCTGGGGCAACAGCGGCTTATCATTTAGCCAAACGGGGCCGTTCTGTGGCGATCGTAGAACAAGCGGCTCTTCCTCGGTATAAACCCTGTGGTGGGGGAGTGTCTCCAGCGATCGCCGAATATTTTGACTTTGATCTCGACCCTGTCATTAGCTTGAAGGTGAACCAACTACGCTACACCTGGCAACTCGACGATCCGGTAAACGTCAAGCTACAAGAAAAACAGATGTTCATCGTGCGCCGGGATAGCTTCGATGAGTTTCTGGTCAAACAGGCTCAAAATCAAGGAGCAGTTCTTAAGGATGACACCCCAGTAACGGGAATTGAGTGGAAAAGCGATCGCTGGGAGCTGAAAACTGCCAAAGGAGCGATCGAAGGCCGCTATCTGATCGCTGCTGATGGAGCCAAAGGACCGATGGCTAAATGGCTTAAAGTCAAACAGGGTAAAGAAAAACGGGCAGGCATTTTACACATCTCTGGGCTAACCCTTGAGGAAACCCCTCCCCTACACTTTGATTTTGGCAGCCTCAAAAATGGATTTATTTGGAACTTCCCCCAAAACGATGGCTATGCAATCAGCGCCACTGCGTTCCAAGGAGGAGATGCTAAAAAGCTCCAAGAGACTCTAGAGAGCTATACCCAATCGAGTGGCATTGCCCAAGGGGGAACGGTTCAATATCACGAGCATTCTGTGCGCTTGTGGGATGGCGATCGCCCCTTGCACACTCAAAACGCCCTCGTGGCTGGAGAAGCCGCCCAAATTGTCGATCCCCTGTCTGGAGAAGGCATCCGTCCCTCCATTTTTAGCGGAGTCCAAGCAGCAGAGGCGATCGATCGGGCGATCGGTGGCAATGGTAATGCCCTAGAAACCTACACCCAAACCCTTTCCGAACAATGGGGAGCAGACATGAAATGGGCTGCTCGTATTAGTGGTGTATTTTATAAATTCCCCAAAGTCAGTTATCGGGTAGGCGTTAAACAACCAGCCGCTAGTAGAATCATGAGTAAAATCCTCTGTGGACAACTCAGCTATGCAGAAGTAGCGGGAGCAGCAATCAAACAACTCGGCAGCGGACTATTTAAGTAGCGCTTTGTGCGGGTAATGGGTAATAGTCAAACCCGGTTTTGCCTTGCCCATTGCCTAGCACGTAGTACATAGGGCTTTAATTGGCGTTTGGGGAGTCAAGAAACCCTATAATTCAGCCAAGGTCATCTGGCCGCGATACCCCGTGACTAAGCGAGTACCATCTTTGAGAATATGAATTTCCATTTGATCGCTCGCCCAACTAATCGCACTTTCAAATTCTGGATTCAGAATATGGACGCGCTGATTGCTCGAAGAAACCGGAGAAGTGGGGGAATGAATTGCTAAAGATTCTACATAGGGGCCATCAATGAGAATATCCAGTTGATCGAGTAACTCTTGTGCCCCTTCCGGCGCACCTTTCGCCCTTAACTGCTCTACGGTAAAACCCGTAAATGACATAATATTGAATCCCTTCGCCTTAAGCTGACGAGCCAAGTTAGCCAGTCCTGGAGCCTGCCAAAAAGGTTCTCCTCCAGAAAAAGTTACCCCTTGATTGCGGGGATTACTGGCAATTTGTTCCGCTAGAGTATTGATGGAGATCAGTTGATTAATCTCAAACGACCAAGAAGCGGGATTAAAACAGCCAGAGCAAGCGCGAGTGCAGCCTTGAACCCAGACCACAGCGCGACATCCTGGACCATTGACTTCCGACTCGTCTACATATCCCATGATGTTGAGATGGTTGGCGGGAATAGGTGGAGATTTAGGGTAATTCACGATCGCTAGAGAGATGAGGGTTGATTTCTATTCTAGACGTAAGACTCCTATATGGTTATAAAGCGAATCTAAAAATTTGTTTGGTGGTGATAAAATCCGTGATGGGAGAGTAAAAACCTTGGCGTTCTTCGGATAAAATAATGATTCCTGAAAAGAAAATCCCAGAAATCAACTTTTCTATGCCAGCTTTTGGCATGGGGACCTGGATGTTAGGAGGTAAACTGGAACCGAGTCCAGACCGATGCGAGCGATCTGATACGGACTCTATTGTGCGAGCGATTGATGCAGGATTAACCCATATCGATACTGCGGAAATTTATGCTGGGGGATATGCAGAGGAAGTTATCGCTAAAGCCATATCAGGCTACGATCGATCAATGCTATTCCTCGTTTCAAAAGTTTCATCTGCCCATCTTCGATACAATGACTTAATAGAATCAGCAAAGCAAAGTCTGGCTCGATTGAAAACCGATTATCTCGATCTTTATCTGATTCATGAACCCAATCCTAATATTCCCATGGAAGAAACGATGAATGCCATGGCTTATCTTAAAGATAACGGTTATATTTTGAATATTGGGGTCAGCAATTTTAGCACGGAGCGAGTTAAAGCGGCACAAAAACTCATTGATGCTCCTATTGTGGCGAACCAAGTGCATTATAATCTCAAGTTTCGCGAACCTGAAATTATTGGATTATTAGAGTACTGTCAGGCTAACAACATGATGTTAATTGCTTGGCGACCGATTCAGAAAGGATTGCTCTCGACTGGTGGTATTCCTATCTTGGATGAAATGTGTGAAAAATATGCAAAATCCCCTGCTCAAATTGCTATAAACTGGTTAATTTCACAGCCTAATGTCGTTACGCTTTCAACGATGCGAACTTCAGAGCATCTTGAAGAAAATTTAGGGGCACTGGGTTGGGAAATTGACGCTGAAGATATCGAAAAACTGCGGTCTCTTTTTCCAGAGCAGCAAACGATTTCCGATGTGCCTTTAATCTCGTCAGTAAAATAAGATCTCTTGTCTAAGTAGTCAGATAATGAAGAGTAATGCAATAATCCTAGATTCTTATAGCGCTTTGCGCTAGGGAATAGGGAATGGGGAATAGGATTGTGGTACATGGCTTTGGGGATTCGGTATCGTACTCCATAACGCAAGCAAAGCGCTGTATGACTATTGCTAGAGGGACTATTGCCTTTTTCTTGACTTCTGAAAAAAGTCTAATCCTGACGCTCTTCTCATTCTCCAATAAAGAAAGGATATATTTATTATGTCTGAGAGATGTCTGTTTCGTTTTGGTTTCATTTGGATTCGGCAGATGTCTCTGTTGCCGGGCGAAGCAACGCCATGGCATTATGACTTATGCCATCGGATTACAGTGGTTTTTCAAGGCCATACTTTAGCCATTGAATATGATGATCGGATGCCAACGAAGAATGTGACCTATAAACCAGTACAAATCGATTGGGACAAACCTAGCGATCATCTCCATCGTGCTGTAAATTCAAGTAGTGAGTTTTATGAGGAGTTAACGATTTTCTTCCTCGATCGGCCGGGTCTTAATCCACAGCCTAGGTAGCCAGTAGGATGGGCGTATATGGGAGAAACCGCGATCGCCAAGCGAAATAGACTTTTATTGCACTAGCAATAGCCGGCATTATTGTACAAAGCGCTATAAAATTAGGTTAGATCGATCGCAATATTTTCTGGATCGCTTATCATGTCTCGACCTATTGCCTATCTTGCCCAAGGTAAACTTTATCTCCAAGAGGCTCAGAATCAATTTCGGGAAATCAAGAGTGAGTTTGGCCAATCGATTCAACGCCAGCGCTTGCAGGCTCAACGCCGGAATTCTTGGAAAGATAGGGGAATTCGTTCGATGATGATGTCTCCTCAAGCGATGGCTCAGTTGGAACAGCAGGCGGAAGCGGTGATTCCAGTAGCCATTAGTAGTCTGTGTAATTCCGGAGAGGGTAAGTTGTTTTATGCCCTAGAAGCGGGGGAAATGGGGGCTTTATTTCGGTTCGATCCCAATGGCGATCGCGAAGATCGGCTCTTTCATAACGCAGATTTTCAGATTAGCCATTTAGATTATAGTGCCTCGGATGATTTGATTGCCTGCACCAAAGCTTACCCGACAGGAATTACCAATATTGCTACGCTCTCACCCAATAGTGTGCGTCCCAATGACATTACAGAAGGGGATTCCATTGATTTAGCGCCTCGCTGGATACCGAATCAAAAAGCTTTAGTGTATCAATCGGCTGGAGTCAGTCGCAATGGTGAGGGATTTGTAGTGAATCGCGCTCCCTTTTCAATTGAAAAGTTGGATTTTCGTCAACAGGATTTAATTACGTTAGCGAAAGATCCCAAGTCTGATTTTTTGGGGCCCCAAGTTGGTTCTGATGGTCTACTGTATTATATTCGCCGTCCCTACCGTTCGTTCCACCGTTCGTTTAATATCTGGCAATTTTTGAAGGATATTCTTCTGATTCCGGTTCGTTTGGCTTATGCTATTTTCCAGTTTTTTAATTTCTTTAGCCAGAGTTTTACAGGCAAGCCTTTGATCGCTGCGGGAACGCAACAAAAGGTAGAACCCAAACGGATGCGGATCTGGGGAGATTGGTTAACGTTGGATAATCTCCCCAATCAACATGCCGAAGATCGGGATGCTCCCCCCTTGGTTCCCCCTAGTTGGGAGTTGGTACGTCAAGGAAACCAGGGCGTGCCGGAGGTGTTAGCCACGAGTGTTTTGGCTTATGATTTGGCGGCCGATGGTACAGTGGCTTACAGCAATGGTAGTGGGATTTATCTGTTATCGCCTCAAGGGGAACTCAAACGGGTGGCGATCGCCCATCAAATTGAAGCAGTGAGGTTTCTGAATTCCAGAGAGCAGCAGGAATGATGAAGTTTTAGCACAAGACCCATGAGCAATAACCAATAACCCATGAGCAGAGTTAAACTAGAAAGAACTGCTCTTGTGGAAAACCATGCGCGATCCAGAACTAGATGGTTTACTATCCGATCTCCAGAGTGATTCCGAACCAGTGCGCGAACAAGCCATTCAGGAACTATGGCGGCGCTGGTTTAACCAGAAAGGAATGATGGGAGTAAAGCGACTGCAACAAGCCCAGAGAGTATTGGATGCCGGTCATTTCGACAGAGCTGAAGAACTGTTAACGGAAGTGATTCACGATTGGCCGGATTTTGCTGAAGCATGGAACCGGAGAGCCGTGTTACATTATATGCGCCGGGAGTATGATAAGGCGATCGCCGATTGTGAGGAGGTAGTGCGCTTAAATCCAATTCACTTTGGGGCACTGCATGGGCTAGGATTATGTTATGCGGCTCTAGCTCAGTATCGGGAGGCGATTGCAGCCTTTCGTCAAGCCTCGGAACTTGTTCCCCACGCGATCGAAAATCAGCGCCTCATCCTTGAATGTACAGCCCGCTTAAATTAAACCCCAGATTTGACCACTATTTGGTAGAGGGCGATCGCTTTTATGGCAAAATTGGGAAGATTTAAAAGTATAAGTTAAGTGTATTGATTGCCCAGTACCATAGTAGCATTAGTTACTTTTTTAGGATAAACCCCTGCTTTGGGAGATAAAGCCATGCCAGAAGCTCCATCAACTTTAGAAAGACTCATTCCCCCAGAAATTAAGAATGATGAATTATATCAAGCCATTCAAACCATTTCTAGAGAAGCAGATCTAAAAACCGTTCTGGAAATAGGTTCCTCTTCCGGTTCTGGCAGCACTGAAGCCTTTGTTACAGGCTTAATGGAGAATCCTCAAACTCCCGATCTGTACTGCATGGAAGTCTCCCAAAGCAGATTTGATGCATTGCAGAAGCGATATGAAAATTATCCTTTTGTTCATTGCTACAATGTCTCCTCAGTGGCCTTAGAACAGTTTCCCACAGAAGAAGAAATTAGAGAATTTTACCAAACCCAACAAACCTATCTAAATCTTTATCCCCTTGAGCAAGTATTAGAGTGGTGGAAAGCAGATACTGAATACCTGAAAACATCAGAGGTGGATACCAATGGAATTAGAAAAATCAAGACAGAAAAAAACATAGATATTTTTGATCTGGTTCTGATTGATGGCTCTGAATTTACAGGTATAGCAGAATTAGAAGAAATTTATGGCGCAAAAATAATTATTCTCGATGACATCAATACATTTAAAAACTATCAAAATTATACTCAATTGCTGAATGATTTAAAGTATACCTTGCTTCAGGAAAACAAAAGACTTCGGAATGGTTATGCTATCTTTGGCAGCGTAAGTTATATTAAGCATCATTTTGATAATGAACTCAAAGAACAACATCTGGTGAAAACTTTAGTCAAACCGGGGATGACAGTATTTGATGTGGGCGCGAACTTAGGAGACTATTCGATATTGTTAAGTCAATTAGTTGGTGCATCTGGTAAAGTATACACTTTTGAACCCACTTCAACAGTTTTTGCCAAACTCAAAGACCGGTTAAAAAGTAAAGACTTAAACAATACCAATAATGTTGAGATATTTCAAAAGGCGGTTTTTTCTGAAAACAAGGAAATAGAGTTTCATGAGTTCCCAGAAGACTATTCTGTGTGGAATAGTATTGGCACACCACAGATGCCAAATCCAGAAAATCCACAAGAAAATATTCCGATTTCTAAAACCGAAATCGTAGAAGCAATTAGTCTAGATAGTTTTTGTAAGACAGAAGAAATCAAAATAATAGATTATTTAAAGATTGATGTAGAAGGTGCTGAATCTGATGTTCTTTTAGGTTCAATAAACTTGTTGAAAGAAAAGAAAATCAAATTTATTCAATTTGAGATCTCACAAAAGATGCTCGAAGGATTAAACAGAAAAGCGGGAGATACATTCAAAATATTAATTGAAAATGGTTATGAATGTCATCGGATTGAAGATGATGGTAGAATTGGAGAGAAGGTTATAGATTCTAATTCATTTTATGAGAATTATATTGCTTTCCAGGAAATGCCGATTCACTTTTTTACTATTGTTCTGAATGGAGAGCCTTTTGTTAAATACCACATCGAAGTCTTTAAAAAGCTTTCTTTCAAATGGCATTGGCACATTATTGAAGGAGTGGCAGACCTCAAACATGATACGAGTTGGAGTGTTAAACTTGGTGGAAAGATAACGGATGAAATTCATCGCAAAGGTTTGAGTAAAGATGGGACATCTGAGTATTTGGATCGACTCAAAGCAGAGTATCCGGGAAATATAACCCTTTATCGAAAACCAGAGGGTGCATTCTGGGATGGCAAGCGAGAAATGGTGAATGCACCTTTAAACAACATTCAAGAAGACTGTTTGCTGTGGCAGATAGATGTAGATGAAATATGGACGTTGGAGCAAATTTGTAACGGCAGAAGATTATTGATTGAGCAGGGCGAAAAAACAGCCGCCTATTACTGGTGCTGGTACTTTGTAGGAGAGAATTTGGTCATTAGTACCCGTAACTGCTACACTCAAAATCCGCAACAGGATTGGTTGCGTACCTGGAGATTTAAACCAGGATATGTCTGGGCAGCCCATGAACCTCCGATATTAGTCGAACCGTTACCCGATGGACAGTTTAAAAATATAGCTGCCATTAATCCTTTGACTCATGATGAAACAGAACAAGAGGGTTTGGTTTTTCAGCATTTTGCCTATGTGACACCGGAACAATTAAGATTTAAAGAACAGTATTACGGCTATCAGAATGCAGTAAACCAGTGGAGAGCGCTACAGTCAGAATCTCAGTTCCCGGTTTATCTTCGGGATTATTTTTCATGGGTGGGAGATGAGACAAGAGTTGATCGCGCTGAGGCATTGGGTATCGTTCCCTTAGTCCAGAAAGAGGTAACAGCAGATAATTGGAAATTCTTGCAGCCCCAGTTCTCCAAATCATCGAAAAAAGCTCAGAGGAGATCGCCAACTATTCTGATTGATGGCGTGTTCTTCCAGCTTTATAATACAGGGATTGCTCGCGTGTGGCGATCGCTGTTGGCAGAATGGGCTAAAACTGACTTTGCCGCTCATATCGTATTCCTAGATCGAGCAAACACTGCACACATTCCAGGAATTAAGTCTAGAACCATTCCTCGGTATGACTACAAAAATACAGAACTTGATAAACAAATGCTCCAGGAGGTTTGCGATATAGAAGGGGCAGATGTATTTATTTCCACTTACTATACTACCCCCCTATCGACTCCTTCTATATTCATGGCCTATGACATGATTCCAGAAGTCCTAGGTGCAAATGTTAATGAACCTATGTGGCGTGAAAAACACCATGCCATCAGTCATGCAGATGCCTACATTTCTATTTCTGAAAGCACTGCCCGGGATCTGGTGAAGTTTTTCCCAGATATTCCCCTCGATCAAATTACTGTAGCTCATTGCGGTGTTTCTCCCACATTTACGCCAGCAACAGCCACCCAAATCAATGAATTTAAATATAAATATGGGATTACTAAGCCTTATTTTCTGCTGGTGGGTGCGGGTGGTAATTATAAAAATTCTATGCTGTTTTTCCAAGCTTTTTCAAAATTACATAGCAAACAAGGCTTTGAAATTGTCTGTACAGGAAGCAGTATAACTCTGGGGAATAAGTATAGACAATATGCTTCAGGGAGCGTGGTACATTCATTGATTCTCTCTGATGAAGAATTGAAAGTCGCTTATTCTGGGGCTGTGACTTTGGTGTATCCCTCCTTGTATGAGGGCTTTGGAATGCCAGTGGCAGAAGCCTTAGCTTGTGGTTGCCCTGTAATCACCTGTGCCAAGGCTTCTCTTCCAGAAGTCGGAGGAGATGCAGTTATCTATGTCGATCCGCATGATGTTGAGGGTTTAGCTGAGCAACTCTGTGAAGTGCAAAAACCAAAGGTTCGTCGCTCATTTATTGCCAAAGGTTTGGCACAAGTGAAGCAGTTCTCCTGGCAGAAAATGGCCAACACTATGAAGTTAGCACTGCTGAACGCAACTTTGGCTCGTTTAAATCTGCGAGAGATTAACTTAATTCTATTTCCAGACTGGTCACTACCTGAAGAAAGGATTGGGTTAGCCTTGCAAGAGGTGATTAAAGGGCTAGTTAGCCATCCTGATCGCGCTAAAATGACCTTATTGATTTATCATACTAATATAGAAGCCGAAGATGCCGATCTACTCCTATCGAGCGTAGCCATGAATTTGCTCATGGAAGAGAATATGGAGGTCGGTGAAGGGCCAGAAATTGTTTTAGTGGGGGACTTAAGTGAGGCTCAATGGTCAGTATTAATCCCTCAGTTACGGGGACGCATTAAGTTAGAGCATGAACATCAAGATGCAATTGACACCGTTTATGCCGATCAAGTTACCCCTATAGAAATGAATGATTTATTTAAAAATTGAGAAACACTTTTACGGGGGCGAATTCAGTTAGAGGATGAAAATCAAGATGCAATTGACACCGTTTATGCCGATCAAGTTACCCCTATAGAAATGAAGGATTCATTTAAAAATTGAGAAACACTTTAACACAAGAGGAGATTCCTAAAAAATGCCAAAGTTTATTGAGAGCTTAAAAAAAAGTGGAAAACTCGATAATATTGGTATTACAATAGCTATTGTCGGTTCTAGGATACTAGAAGGGTTTGACAAAGACTATGTCGATCAAGGTTGGGGCTGGCTTGGCTCAAACCTAACAATATATGGTTTTGATGCCCATCGTGACGCTTGCGAAACCATGAATCAAAAGCTGCAATTATCAAATAGCGTGCACAAAGAAAAACATATTCCTTTAGCTCTTTGGAACTGCGTAAGTACTGAGACTTTGTACCTTACTAGATACCCTGCTTGTAGCTCTCTGTATCCTCCAAACCCGTCATTTCTGTCTCGTTTTGTTGGTGGGGAATTGAGTATGCAAGTGGTATTAGAAGAAACAATAGAGACAACAACTCTAGATGATTTTTGCCATGCAGAAGGAATTAGTAGTATCGATTTCTTACAAATCGATACCCAAGGAGCTGAGCTGAGAATTTTGCAAGGTTCTGAGAGCCTTTTAAAAAATTTACTGTTTCTGAAAGTAGAAGTAGAATTTGCCCGTCTCTATGAAAATGTGCCTCTCTTTAGCGATATAGACTTGTATCTGAGAGATAAAGGCTTTAGCTTTCTTGATTTTGGTAAATTATATCGGAATGACCGTCGTAGAGGCCCTCTACATTCTGAACAGCATCCGGGTCAGTTAGTATGGACAGACGCTTTTTATTTTCAAGATTTGATTCAAGAGTCAGAATCATCCCAAAAAACTCCAGAAAAGCTCTTAAAGTTAGCCTGTGTTGCTGATATTCTAGATTTTTATGACGTAGCCATGGAAACGTTAGAGTACATCACTTGGAAATATGGAGATCAACCCAGGTACAATTTTGCTAATAATATCGCTGAAGTCATATCTGAATACCCCAAAGCGGTTGAAAGTGGAATTAATCTCTTACCAGAGATGCAAAGAATTAAACACTATCTGGATGATCAATATATCTGCGAGTCTTCAGGGCCTAAGCCAAATGGTATAGATTTTAATATACCATTAAGAGAAATTAACTTAATTCTATTTCCAGACTGGTCACTACCTGAAGAAAGGATTGGGTTAGCCTTGCAAGAGGTGATTAAAGGGCTAGTTAGCCATCCTGATCGCGCTAAAATGACCTTATTGATTTATCATACTAATATAGAAGCCGAAGATGCCGATCTACTCCTATCGAGCGTAGCCATGAATTTGCTCATGGAAGAGAATATGGAGGTCGGTGAAGGGCCAGAAATTGTTTTAGTGGGGGACTTAAGTGAGGCTCAATGGTCAGTATTAATCCCTCAGTTATGGGGACGCATTAAGTTAGAGCATGAACATCAAGATGCAATTTACGCTGTTGATGCCGATCAAGTTACCTCTTTAGAAATGGATGATATTAAAAAAATTGATTGATACCTTAACACAATAGGAGATGCCTGAAAATGCCGAAGTTTATCGATAGCTTAAAAAAAAGTGGCAAACTGAGTGATATTAATATTACGATAGCGGTTGTAGGTTCTAGGATACTGGAGGAGTTTGAAAAGGACTATTTCGATCAAGGTTGGGGTGTGTTCGAATCAAACTTAACAATATATGGTTTTGATGCCGATCCTGATGCTTGCAAAATAATGAATCAAAAGCTGCAATCATCAAATATAGTACACAAAGAAAAACACATTCCTTTAGCTCTCTGGAACTGTGTAAGTACAGAAACTTTGTACCTTACTAAATATCCTGCCTGTAGTTCTCTTTATCCTCCCAACCAGTCATTCCTGTCTCGTTTTGTTGGCGGACAATCGAGTATGCAGGTGGTATCGAAAGAGCCAATAGAGACAACGACTCTAGATAACTTTTGTGCTGCGGAAGGGATTGATAGTATTGATTTCTTACAAATTGATACTCAAGGAGCAGATCTGAAAGTTCTGCAAGGTTCTGAAAACCTTTTAAAAAACTTGCTGTTTCTAAAAGTAGAAGTAGAATTTGCCCGTCTATATGAAAATGTGCCTCTCTTTAGCGATGTAGACTTGTATCTGAGAGATAAAGGCTTTAGCCTTATTGATTTTGGTAAATTACATCGGGATACCCGTCGTATAGCTCCTCTAAAGTCTGAAGAGCATCCGGGTCAGTTAACATGGACAGATGCTTTTTATTTTCAAGATTTGATTCAAGAGTCAGAATTATCTAAAAAAACTCCAGAAAAGCTCTTAAAGTTAGCCTGTGTCGCTGATATTCTAGATTTTTATGACATAGCGATGGAAACGTTAGAGTATATCACTTGGAAATATGGAGATCAACCCAGGTATAATTTTGCTAATAACCTGGCTGAAGTTATATCTAAATACCCCAAAGCGATTGAAATGGGAATTAATTTCTTACCAGAAATGCAAAGAATTAAACACTATCTGGATAGTAAATACGTTAAAGAATCTTCATCAAACAAGGAAAACGATCTGGATTTAAACATAGCACTAAGAGAAATTAACTGGATCGCTTTTCCAGATTGGTCACAACCGGAAGAAACGCTTGGATTGGGATTGCAAGAGGCCATCAAACGTTTAGTCAGTCATCCCGATCGCGCTAAAATGACCTTATTGATCGATCATACTAATATGGAAGCCGAAGATGCAGATCTGCTGCTATCAAGTGTGACGATGAATTTGCTGATGGAAGAGAGTGTGGAGGTGGATGAAGGGCCAGAAATTATTTTAGTCAGGGACTTAAGTGAGGTTCAATGGTCAGTTTTAATGCCCAAATTACAGGGGAGAATTAAGCTAGAGCATGAAAATCAAGAGGCGATCTCCTTATCTCGGGTAAACACCATTCCTCTTATTGAGCTAGGAGATCTTGATGTTCATGAACCGACAGTGGACTAATACAATGGTAGCAGGAGGGTTAATGCTCCTCTGTTCTCTGGCGATTGTTTCAGTACAATTACCTAAACTGAACCAGCTTAAAGTAGAGTCAAGTGAGCGATCGCCGCAACAATGGCAGCAAGAAGTTGCTCAAGAAGCTCTGGAACTGAAATTACTCCAGGTTTTGCCTAATTTTGGCTTTGATAATCTCATTGCCAATTGGAGCTTTATTAAATTTCTAATCTATTTTGGTGACGATCCGGCCCGCGATCAAACTGGGTATGATTTGTCTGCTGAATATTTTAAGATTACTCTCACAGAAGATCCTCGATTTATCCCCGCTTATTTTGGACTTTCTGCAAGTGTTTCTTTGTATTCTGGACAACCGGATATTTCTGTAGCTATGATGCAACAAGGCTTAGAACAACTCTCTTCTCAAGACCCCCCTCGCGGTTATTATGCTTGGCGCTACATGGGGGTTGACCAACTTCTGTTTTTAGGGGAAGGTGAAGCAGCGCGGGATTCATTTACTCAAGCGGCTGAATGGGCGAGTGAATATAACGATCAAGAGAGTAAAACTATTATGGCTCTGTCTGCCTCAACAGCAGAATTTTTAGCGGAAAACTCCAATAGCAAGCGGGCACAGTTTCAAGCCTGGGGCAGTGTACTCATTAATGCAACGGATGAAAAAACACGCCAGAGAGCTATTGACAGTATGGAGGCGATCGGCGGGCGTGTTATCCTGGACTCGGAGGGTCGCATAGAATTATTAATTCCTCCTCCCTTAGAGCCTGTTGATTGAGTTGAAATTGCGATCGCGATCGGCTCAGATGTGGGTATTCTACACTTAGACTTGGAGTGCGATCGCTCTAAATCTAGTTTGAGTGATAACTTCTACAATAAGAACATGAAAAAATCACAACGTTTTCTATCCATTGTTGGCGCGCTGGCATTCTTTAGTTCCACTGCTTTTGCAACCACTCGTTTATTTCGAGATACCCAACATCAAAATCCGTCTCCAGAAACCACTGAAGTGAACCCACAAGAACAACTCATGAGCTATGAAAGAGGCTATCTCCAAGTTCTAGAACGAGAACCAAAAAATCAAGTTGCTTTAGAAGGATTAGTCAGGGTTCGACTACAAATGAACAACCTTGAAGGTCTTGTAGAACCTCTCGAAACTCTTATAGAAATCAATCCAGAAGATCAAACTTACCAAACAATTTATACTGAACTTAAAGAACAATTAAACACAGGTCAATATTCCCAACCAGAAGAAGAATCGTCAGCGCCTAATTCAATGCCATCCTCAACACAGGAATAACATAGATCCAATTCCAATTATTGTATAAAACCTAATTAATGACATTGTATGTGATTTAATTACTTTATCTGAAGCATAAATAATTTTATTCATCATGGTAGCTTCTCCTCAAAAAATAAGCGATCGCATCCAGCATTGTAGTGCTTATTTCTATCTGGTCGAAGATCAATTTCCCCATCTAGCTATTGGGTTGGCTGAAGGGTTGAAAGCCTTAAATATCCCAGTCTATGCAAATTGCAACTATTGGCTCCTTTCTCCTGAACCAGAAGATTATTTATTTATTCACGACCCGCAGGTTAACCCTGAAGATTGCTTACTAGTTATTTTAGATAAAAACTGGGTTTTTGCCCAGCGTCCCTTTCCAGAAGTGATCTATAACCGATATCGCCAGCATATAAACATTTATCTTGATGATATGGACGGGCCTGATGCCTCTTTATGGCCGCCAACAATCGCTTATTTTGATGTTATCTTGAGAACGCACTGTCATACTCAGACTCAATATCCCAGCAACTTTATTCCCTGGGCTTTTGGCCTATCGCATCGGATCGTTACAGAAGTACAAACGATTCCCACTTTTGACCAGCGTCAGTCCTCCCTCTTATTTAACTTCCGAGTCGATCACAAAGAACTGTTTACCAGTTATCCAATAAATGCAGTTGAACAAGGCTTTGCCACAACTCATAGTCGCCAAGGAGAAATGTTTAAGGTACAAGCAGATTATCCTGTACGGATTGTCACAAATCAGCAATTTATTCCTCTCATTGAGAAGATTTTACCGGTAGATCAAACGGTTGATACTCCTCATAATTCTCCTGCTGACCCCTATCATTACTTACAATGGAAACAAACTGGCCGTCGTCATTATCCCCAATATTATCAGCGCCTTAAATCCCACGTGGCTTGTGCTGCCTTTGCCGGTTGGTATATCCCTGCCCTGAAAACGCGATCGCCTTATATTGAATGGTGGGATAGTTGGCGATTCTGGGAATCCCTAGCTGCGGGATGCGTCACCTTTCACGTTGACTTCGATCGATATGCTGTATCTCTTCCCGTAATGCCAGAAAACTGGAAGCACTATATTGGCATTGATATGGAAAATATGGAAGATACCATAGACCGGATCAGAAGCGAACCCACTATTCTCGAAAAAATTTCTCAAGCAGGACGACAATGGGTTCTGGAACATTATGCCCCCATTCCTACAGCTCTAAGGTTTTTAAAACTTTTGGGATTTAAGAGTACGGAAGAATTACTTCCATTTCAGTTAAGAGAACTGAATCTGATTGCTTTTCCGGATTGGTCACAACTAGAAGCACAGCTTGTGCAGGACTTAGGAAATTTACTTCAACAAGTCTTAAAGTATGGAGATGGCCACCGTATTGCTCTGTTAATCGATACTAACAAGACCACAGTAGAAGAAGCCAATGAAATTTTAGCTCAAATAACCTTTCAGCTTTTAATGTCAGGGGAAATTGAAGAGATGGAAGAAGACAAGGCACCCGATATTATCTTCCTAGAGTCCTTAAGCCTCTCTCAATGGCAAGTCTTACACTATCAGCTTCACGCTCGTATTGCTCTAGACAATGAAAATCAAGATGCTCTGGTCAATGCCAAACTGCAACATCTACCTCTCTTCTAATCCTGGCCTAACTCCCAGACTCAACATACCGTTGCCACATTTGCTCATAAGCCTTTTCCATTTCACGAGCAAACTGCTTACCATTCCACAACGGCGAAGTTTTACGAGACTCTTTCAACTTCCATGCCACGTTTTGTCGTAATTCGGGTTCTGTTCCCAAACGAATTCCCCATTCAATATATTCTTCATCTGTCCAAGCTATACCCTCAGTAACCCCCACATTCATCATCATGGTATAGCTATTGCGAGCCGCAAATTGTTCGCCAACTTGTGTCACGATTGGAACTCCCATCCATAACGTTTCTAGGGTAGTTGTCGCTCCATTGTAAGGAAAAGTATCTAGCACTACATCAACAATACTCATATTGGCACGGTGCATAGCCTCAGAGGGTGCAGGGCGGAGAAATATCAGTTGCTCTTCTGAGACTCCTTCTTCCTCTGCCAATTGCCCAAAAAACTGCTTAATCAAATCTTGGTCGCCCAATCCTTTAATCAAGAAATAGCTGTTAGGAACAGCTTTAATAATCTTCAGTTGCGCTCTTGCATTGTCTGGATGACGCTTAAAGCCCCGTTGGGAACTAAAATACAAAACTGCATCATTAGGAATATCTAGCATTTCCCGCCGCAGAGTAGGAACTTCAACCTCAAATCCATCTACGGCAATATAGGTTTGGGGCAATCGCCAAATTGTTTCACAGTAGTAATCCTGGGCATTTTCAGGTAAGACATAAGGATCGGCGATCATGTAGTCAATCGTCGGAATACCCGGAGCATCCCACCCCAACCAACTCACTTGAACGGGAGCGGGTTTGAGGGCCATCACTGTGCAAGCTAAATCTAAGGTGAGACTATCGAGATCGACCAGGATATCTATGTTATCTTCGCTAATGCGATCGGCAACCTCAAGATCCTCACGTCCGAGTTTACGAGCTTGAGTAACATTCTCAACATACCATTGTTGAAGAGGATCGGGAGACTCTGACTTATAGTTAACGAAATAAGCATAAATCTCATACTGCTCTTGGTCGTGATGTCGGAATAACCATCGAGCCAGCCATCCCACGGAGTGACTCATAAAGCAATGGGAAAGATACCCAATTCTCAAAGGCTTGGATGTTGAACAAGGAGCATTCCAACCTTTTCTATAGCGTTGCACTCGCTCTTGCTCATGAAACTCGATTCCAGACTGAGAAAACTGGGCTAAATGATTATGAATCTCTCGATTGCCTCTGGCTTCATCCCGAAAGTAAGGGAAAAAATAGCTGCTCGTATACAACCGACTGCTACTGAATAAAGGGTAATCGGGAGCTTCCTTGGGATCGAGAGAGAGCAGTAACTCAGCTTGTCGATCTGAAATAACTAAGGCATCTTTCCAGCGTCCTCCCGTATCCATTAAGGCTGTAATTTGCAGGAAATTAGCAATTATCTGGTCAATAGAGTTTTCGGCTAACTGATGAACTTTTTCTGCTGCTTCTAGGGCTTTCTCATATTCGCGATTGCTTTGATAGTAGGTAGATAGCTGTCGCCAAATTTCTGGATGCTCTGAATCGGCTTTTAAGGCACTTTTTGCTAAGGCGATAGACACTTCCGGATGAAATAGAGTGCGACTTATTTTAATACAAGAGGATAAGATTATTCTCAGAAATGCGGATAATTCTTCGCCAGAAATGAAGGGAACACATACATCTACAAACTCGGGTAGCAGTGGGTCTAATGGTGCTCGCTCCGTAAAATGCTTTAACGTTTGCAACAGTAGGGGGACGTTCACCTGTATAGATTCTGAGTTCGCACTCAATACATCAAGAATTCCAATTTCAGTGAGTTCATCTTCTGTTAATATCTCTAGTTCTAGAGCTAGTTGCAGGAGATGGAGTAAATTATTAATATTGCTTGGATCGATTTCCCGAATGTGTTGCCGAATCACCCATGCTAGTTTGGGCTGGTTTTCTTTAAATTGGCGTTCGGCTTCAGTGTCTAAAATACTCACCAATTCTTGAGTCCATAGCTCTATTTCCTGCTCTGTTGCTTCCCCAATAACCAACATCCAAGTGACTTGAGCTTCAACTTCTTGTCCTTGAAGGAGTAAGGCTAATCCCAAGTACCAATATCCTTGTCTCCACTCAGGGTGCATATCAACCCAGTTTTGGTAAAGCGTGACCGCTTGAGCATAGTCTTGGGTAACGAAATATTCAAAAGCCTGTTGTTGTAACTCTGTCGTAGAAATGTCAGTCATTGCTTACTTGAATATCAATAAAAATTCAAATAAATATAGGGTCAGCCAATTCTAGCTCACCCTATATCAAGTCTATCGTAATACTATTTCCATTTCTGCATTCAGTTGGGACTCACCGAAGATTGAGAGGAAGTTGTTCCTCAAGGAGCGATCGATGGCAAACTGAAAGAGAAATGGTAGTACTTGAAAAAATGGCTTCAAATTAAAATGCAGTCCAATCAGTAGGGGCATAAGGACCAGTTGCCTTGTCACCATTAGATGGACTCCACTTGGCAGAGGGCAATGTGTTTTTTGCAACACCAGCACTATCACTCTCCATCAGTTTTGCTAATGTTGTAGCTTCTAGGTTACCAACAGTACCACCTTCACCCGTTTGGACTGAACCCAGGTAGGACTTCAGAGTATTACTGTCTGCCCATCCGTAGTTATTGACTCCCGTACCCTTTACTGCATCTTGATTAATCGGCTGACCAGCTGTGGGACCACTGATTGCGTATACATAGTTCTCAGTTTGAGATTGAATCCCTAAACCCAGGTTGGTCAATGTTGTGGTGAAGATATCTTTCTCCAAGAAGTAAGCTTGTTGCTGACGGTTCATGGAACCAGTATATTGTTTAGCTTCTGATTGTTTGGCTTTGTTGGCTTGGTTGAGGAAGGAAGGCAAGGCAATCGCTGAGAGAATCCCGATGATGATGATAACAACCAGCAGCTCAATCAGGGTAAACCCTTCATCTCCTTTTTTGGCGATCAGGTGGCTCAGGAATTTGGTCCGAAATTCAGTTTTCATTGCTTTAGGTCTCCTTGGGTGTGCAAAGTGTTGGCTTCTAGCTCCATATCTGTAGCTTACCCACCTTACACTCGTTTGATATCAGCCGTGAATTTTTTTTCTGAAATGGTGTTATTCCTGGGACTCTAGAAGTAAATGACCCGACTCATACAGGGGGATGATGACAGATTTTAGCTGTTGGGTTGCTTCAGTTTCAGTATTGGCTTCCCAGGTTATGGGATTGATGGGGTGGAGGGTTTGCCAGCGCTGGAGAAGCTGGAGAAACGAACAAGGAGAATCAAATAAAGGTAACAGAGCGCCTAAGGCCGTACTCTCGATTGTAGAAGGAGAAAGTGGATCGATACACAAGTAGTCATTGAAATTGAGACTTCTCGTTTCAGAAATCGCTGTCATTGCTTCTTCTTTAAGGTCTTCGGTTCTCAGTTGTGGATGTAAATGGACTTGTGCTTGCTTCCAATCCTTATCTGTCCATTCCTCTACGGGGACGATGGTGCGATCGCCTTGAGGATGGCCACAGAAAAAATCGAGAAGCCGTTGTTTGGGGTGGAATAACTCATGAAGGTGGAGCTGATCTTCTATGGACAACTCGGACAATTGAAACATCAAACTCATGGGCAGGTCATCCCAATTTTTAAACAATTTCAACAGATCCCAGTAGTGCCAGTTGAGCATACTAATAAATTCTAAATTGCTTTCTCTAAGAAACGCAAACAACTCAGGAATTTCAATTCCAGTATCTCCGAGCAACAAATAATTTGCTCCCAGCCACTCAACCGACTCTGATTGCTGCTCTCTCCAGGTGGTTCTTTTTAGGTCTATAATATCCTTTAGATTCCGCATGACTGAGCGAACTATTTCATAATCTTCTTCTTCTGGTGCACCATCCATAAAACCCAGTTTTTGCCAAATTCTTTGTCCTCTAAAAAAGCCCTGTCGCTGAAGAGAACTATGTAAATTAGCCCGAATAATACCATCAGGCTTCAAAACAGACTTAAACGCCTTTAGACCAGGGGTGACACCAGGAACCAAGTATAGGACATCATCACAATTAATATAATCAAATTTTATCCCTAAGCTAGGAATTTTTTCTATGGGAATACAGTGAAACTCTGAATTATAAAATCCATGATATTTTAGACGCTCTCGTGCAATTTCTACGGATTTATCTGACATGTCAATGCCAACAATTTTTGCTCCTGGATTAGCTTCAGCTAATATTAACGATTTATAGCCACTACCGCAACCTGCATCCAAAATAATTTTACCTTCTGAGTTGATAACTTTTTGATCTCTACGATAGAATGAATTCACCATATTATGACAGTAGAGCTGAATCTTGTTTTTCTTGGGAGAATCTTCCAAAGGACAATTATAATAAGGTGTAGAGTTGAATTGATTCCGGATTTCATCAATATTAGTCATAATATTCATCCCGTTTTGCTGAGTCTTTCTCGTTAAGTTTAACCTGTTTATCCACTTCAACTCACATTTTTAATTCTTTTTAACCTGTCTATCGGGCTTATAGGCCTCTAATCCGCTATACTAAACGTAGTCGTTATGAGTTTATATAAATATGAGCAACCCTACAGT